>JAEYXG010000109.1 GCA_023428585.1 Bacteroidota bacterium | reverse complement strand
AAGAATTACATCAACACTTACCAGTTTGCTGGTCGGTTTTACCCTGGTGCCATGGTTGGCTTCCCGCATAGGAAAAAAAGAAGGCCTGCAACCTACCAACCCGGTAAACCGGTTTCTATTATGGTTTGAAGAACAGCTTGATGCCTTCATCAATTGGTATGGCCGTCAGCTGGAATGGGTACTTGGTCATAAACTTATCTTTACCGGAATCGTCTTCTTTCTATTGAAAATGACTGTCGCCATTATGAAACAGGGCATCATTGGGAAAGAAATGATGTCAACCGGTGATCAGGGCAAGTTCCGTCTGCACCTTGAGTATGATAAAACAACTACCGTTCAGGAAAATAATATCAGGACACGACAAATAGAAAACTTCATACTACAACAACCTGAAGTAGCCACTCTTTTCAGCAACATTGCAGGGCCAAGTACAGGTATAGGCAGCCTTGGAGTTGGGGCATCCAACCTGTCAGAATTCACCATACAGCTTAAACCTGAAAAGGAAAGAAGCATCCAAACAGAGGCCTTTATGAAATCACTTCGTGAAGAGCTGAAACACCGCTTTTCAGGCGTAAACTTTTCAATGGCAGTCTTGGGCTTATTACCCAAGCAGGCACCTATAAAGATAACCCTGAGTGGAAGCGACCTTGATTTGGTGATGCAAACCGGCAATGAATTGAAAGCCGCTATCGAGAAAATACCAGGTGCTGATAATGTGCAGTTGTCGGTTGAAGAAGGTAGTCCTGAGTTCAAGGTACTACCCGACAAGGACAAGATGCAACGGTTGGGATTGACTACTGCCTATGTAGGATTGAATTTACGTACCGCCTTTACCGGTAATGATGATGCCACGTTAACCGAAAACGGAGCAGAATATCCCATACGGATCTGGCTGGATGATTTTGATCGGAAGAACTTTGAAGATGTACGGCGTCTTTCAATCGTAAACCCGATGAACATACCCATTGAAGTTTCACAATTTGCCGAAGTCAGGCAAGACCATTCGCCTTCACTGCTCGAAAGATTGGATAGGCAACCATCTGTAACCATTACTTCTGAATCCTTTGGAAGGCCATCGGGTACACTTGCCGATGAAGCAATCAACTTTCTGAAAACGCAACCGCTGCCCCAAGGCGTTAAATTAACCTGGGGAGCAGATATCAAAACACAAAATGAAAGCTTTGGCGCTTTGGCATCGGTACTTTTAATCTCATTCATACTGATTTACCTGATTATGGTAGCGCTTTATAACAGTTACGTTTATCCTTTTGTAGCCCTGTTTGCCATTCCAATGGCTGCCATTGGTGCATTCCTTGCCCTTAACCTCTCACTAAACCATCTGACTCTGTTTGCACAACTCGGATTAATCATGCTCATGGGACTGGTAACTAAAAATGCCATCCTGATTGTGGATTTCACCAACCAGTTGAAAGCTCAGGGAAAACATTACAAGGAAGCACTGATCATCGCCGGTAAGGAACGAATGCGCCCCATCCTGATGACCACCCTGGCCATGGCCATAGGCATGTTACCCATCGCATTGGCACAAGGAACAGCAAGTGAATGGAAAAACGGACTGGCATGGGTAATCATTGGAGGACTGCTTTCGTCAATGATCCTTACAGTTTACCTGGTCCCCATGATTTACTACCTGGTTGACAGGATTAAAGAGAAAATGCCATCTCTGATGACCAATTCAAAGGGCATTTCTGAAAACTCAGCGATAAAATAGTAAATGGGGTATCCACTGTAACATTTGAAAAATGAACCGGAGCTCGCTTCTGATATTGACTTCCATATTTCTTGCCCTTTCAGTTTCGGGGCAGGATAGTGATTCAATACCACAGATCGGGCTTTCCATTATTTCGCAGGTCAATCAAGGCAATAGCTACATCACCTTCCCCACTGATATCGGCAATATTGAACCACTATGGTTTGAAGGGAATGTTATACCCAATTTCTATCTCCGCCAAAGCAGGAATTCACGGTTAATGGGAGTTCTCACACCACAAACGATCATCAGGATGTATAATGAATTCTCATTTCCTGTCTATACCCCAAGTTATATGCCTCAAATAACAATCTATTATCAGTTTGAGAACCTATCGGGATCACGCACCAAAAACATATTTTTACGACTGGCGCACCATTCAAACGGACAGCAAGGAAACTTCCTTCTTGAAAACGGCAATCTGAATTTAAAATCAGGCAATTTTGCCACCAATTATATTGAGCCGGGATTCATCCTCACAAATGTTAACAGGCAACTGAATGCTTATCAGTTTTTCAAATCTTCCGTTGAAATCCATCCGCCGGGTTCAAGCAGCCCTGAACTCAATGGGATCTACAGTAAAGTTCGATGGCACAATACGGTTTCCATATTCAAGATCGCGAATAAATATGTAAGATACCCAAGAAAAAATGCAGATTTCTCGCTTAAAGGTGATGCTTCCTGGATGTTCGGTGACATTAACGACTGGAACCGGATTTCAAGTGACAGGTTAAACCTGCGTTTCACTTTTTACTTTCACCCAAAATTCCTTGAGGATATCGGACTATTTGTGCAATACTATCATGGCCTGGATTATTACAACATGTATTTCAGTCACAGGTTGGATGTGCTCCGTTTTGGGCTCATGACCGAAAAACTGAGGTTTTAATCCACCAAAATTTATGAATAATCATTGGCGTAGGCGATACAATTATTACGCTTCATGGAGGTCCGGGTAATGATGTTAACTATCTGGTTGATACGGTAAAAGGGAATTCAACAAAGAACACCTTCATACTCTTTGATCAAAGTGGAAGTTTGCTATCACCGGTGGATGATTCCCTAATTTATAAACTGGCTTTGGATGACATCGTAGAAGAACTGGAAACCCTACGAAAATCAATCCATCGGGATAAGATGCTCCTCTTTGGACATTCATTCGGCAGTATGGCTGCCATGTCATATTACCTCAAATATCCTGAACATGTCAAAGGTATTATTTTATCGGCCTCCATGCCTGCTTTCATTTTCGACACCTCAATGAGGTATGCCATTGAT
>JAEYXG010000077.1 GCA_023428585.1 Bacteroidota bacterium | reverse complement strand
GCCTTGAAACAGGAAACATTGCCTATAAACTGGTTCAGAGACTTGCAGGGGCTGAAGCAATAGGGCCGGTTCTTCAAGGAATGGCGGCTCCAATTAATGACCTCTCACGCGGTTGTTCGGTGAGTGATATTGTCAACCTTGTTGCGATTACTGCCAATCAGTCAGCTTAATAAACAGAACTTAAACAAAAATGTAATAATACAAAACCAATGTCAGATAGATTAGAGGATTTTAGCTTAGGCAAATCCATGCAGTCAAAAGGAACTATACAAAAAGTTGGTATAGTGGGGTGTGGTACTATGGGTCAAGAGTTATCGGTACTTGTTAGCCAATCAGGTATTGATGTCGCATTCATTGATATCAGTGAAGAAAGAGTGTCTGATGTGTTGCAGCGTATTGAGGCAATGCTTGATGACCGCATAAGCAGATGGGGATTGACCGGTAGCGAGAAGAAACTGATTATGTCACGTATTAATGGATCAACAGACTATCAAACAATTGCTGATTGTGATATAGTGTTTGAGACGGTTAATTCAAAGAAAAAGGGCACTAGTCTTGAATTACGTCAGCAGATTTTCAGGAAGTTGGAAGCCGTTTTATCACCAACAGCGGTTATTGCTTCAAACACGGCCACATTGATGATTTCGGAGATAGCCTCAGTACTTGTACATCCTGAAAGAGCCATGGGACTTCACTTCTTTTCACCGGTAAGTAAAGTTAAAATAGTTGAAACGGTGCGTTCAGTTTATACATCAGATGAAACTTATGCAACTGTAAGTAAACTGGCTTTGTTGATAGGCAAGAAGATGATTAATGTTAATGAATCATCAGGGAATATAAGCACACGAATGTTAGTTCCATTGATAAATGAAGCTTGTGAGATTCTGATGGAGGGAGTGGCAACGGTTGCTGATATTGATGAGACAATGAAAGAAACATCAGGCTTGCAATTAGGTCCGTTTGAAATGGCTGACAAGATTGGGCTTGATAAGTTGTTAAAATGGATGGAAAACTTATATATTGAGTTTGGTGAGCAGAAATATAAGCCATCACCTGTGCTTAAACGCATGGTCCGTGCCAATCTATACGGGCGTCGTGTGGGTGAAGGGTTTTATTTATACCAGGGTGATAAGCGTTTGGTTAAACATGGTCATATCAATAACCTTGGCAGGATTTAATATTTTGCTCATTACTACTTAAAAACGGAAACAAAATGAAAGTTATAGTATTGAACTGTGGAAGTTCATCCATTAAATATCAACTGTTTGATTTGCCCTCACAAGCGGTATTAGCTAAAGGTCTAGTTGACAAGATAGGGCTAAAGGGATCCTTGATAAAACACTCACGCCAAGATGGAGTGGAATTGAAGCTTGAAGGTGAAATATTGGATCATCAGCAAGGTATTGAATATTTGCTCGGTGTATTGATAAGCGAGAAATACGGAAGTATAAAAAGCCTGAACGAGATTGATGCTGTTGGACATAGGGTTGTTCACGCAGGTGAGAAATTCAACGGTAGTGTTTATATCACCAAGGAGGTAATTGCAGCATTGGAAGAATGCATTGATTTGGCACCGTTACATAATCCGCCGAACCTCAAAGGCATCTATTCGATAACGAATTTATTACCAACGGTTCCGCAGGTTGGCGTGTTTGATACTGCATTCCATCAAACAATGCCTGATTATATTTACCTCTACGGTATACCGTATTCCCTTTATGAAAAGTACAAAATACGCCGTTACGGTTTTCATGGATCAAGTCATAGATATGTTTCACAGCGCGCTGCTGAAATCTTAGGAAAGGATTATAAAAGTCTTAGAATTATAACCTGTCACTTAGGAAATGGAGCATCCATTGCTGCCATAAAGAATGGGCAATCACTTGATACATCAATGGGAATGACACCCATTGAAGGGTTGATCATGGGAACCAGAACTGGGGATCTTGATATTGGAGCATTCCTGCAAATTATTAATAAGGAAGAGCTTGATCTTTCAGTTGCAAATACACTTGTTAACAAGCATTCAGGAATGTTGGGTGTTTCTGGTATTTCCAGTGATATGCGGGATGTGGAGAAAGCAGCCGAGGAAGGAAATAAAAGAGCGATAGTAACACTTGAGATGTATTACTATCGTATACGCAAATACATTGGTGCATATGCAGCCGCCATGGGTGGTGTTGATGTTATTGTATTTACTGGTGGGGTAGGGGAAAACGATCCAGCCACCCGTTCATTTACAACATCAAATATGGAATTTATGGGAATTAAATTTGATGAAGCCAAGAATAAGGGATTACGGGGTAAAGAGGCAATTCTTTCAACCGATGATTCAAATGTAAAAGTCATGGTAATACCAACAAATGAGGAATTGGTAATTGCTCAGGATACTTATGAGATAGTTGAGAGTAGAAAGTCAGAGATGATGAGTAAATAAGAACTGAAAAATAAAAAAGGCCGCAAATAGCGGCCTTTTTTTTTATAAGTACCTATCATTATTCCATTTCTTGCATCATCTCATCAGTTAGTTCCATATTATGATAAACATTGGTAACATCGTCATCGTCTTCAAAATGATCAATGAGTTTCATCACTTTTCTTGCTGTTTCCTGGTCAACTTTAACTGTATTCTTAGGGATGCGTTGTAGTTCGGCATTCTCAGTCTCTATTTTCATTTCTTCCAGTTTCTTCAACATAGGGCCGAAATCTTCCATTGCTGTTGTAACGGTAATCATATCATCCTCGAGTTGAATATCCTCAGCACCTGCATCAATTAATTCCATTTCGAGCTCATCCATGTTGATGTTACCCTTAGGGATGGTAAAGACTCCTTTACGATCAAACAGAAAAGCCAGTGATCCATTGGTGCCCAGACTTCCACCAAATTTATTGAAGTAAGATCTGACATTTGAAATTGTTCGTTGCAGGTTATCAGTTGTGCAATCTATAAAAATGGCAATACCATTAGGTGCATATCCCTCATACGAAGTTTCCTGATAATTGGCTGAATCTTTGTCTGATCCTTTATTAATGGCTCTGGTTATATTGTCCTTTGGCATACTGGCGCCTTTGGCATTGGCAATGGCAAGCCTTAAACGGGGATTTCCATCAGGATCTGGGCCGCCTTCCTTAACAGCAACAGTAATTTCCTTTATGATTCTTGAGAATATTTTGGAACGTTTGGCATCAGTTGCTCCTTTTTTTCTCTTAATAGTAGACCATTTATTATGTCCTGACATACAATTACAATTATTAGATTCGTGTACTTTGATTTTTGAGTCTGTAAAATTAGTATAATTTTTTACAATGAAAAATGCTGCTCTTTAGTTGAAGAGCAGCATTTTATGATTTTCATCATTTATAACTTGATCAGTAAGGAGCGGGTGTTCTTGCTATTTAATAGTAATTGAATAATTTACCAATTAACCAGGCTGATTCCAACAGAGAATGGATATAATTGAGGGCCTCTGCTTTCTTTAAAAAGTTGTACCAGGGAGTATTTACCATAGAGGTTTATTTTACCCCATCCAATTCGAGCCATCAAATCCAATTTGAAAGGGCTCATAGCAGAAGATCCTCTGTTTTTATCTGTTTTCTTTTCTCCATTTTCATAGACCAGCTTGCTGTGTGTGCCAATTCTTAGGCCAGATAACACACCAACACCTAAGTGAAAACTGTTTGTCTTTGAATAGCTATTTGTTTGAATTTCAAACATAATAGGTAATGTCAGATAAGTAGTTACGAGTTTGCTCTTTATGTAACGAAGATCACTATTTTCATCAAGGAAGCCTGATAAGGTATCATCCAGATTTGTTATAACTGCATTATTGCGGAAACGATAATTATTCCATTCAAGGCCTAATCCGGTTGTCAATCCAAAATTATCATTGATAATGTTAAAATTCTGTTCAAATATATTGAGGGCAAAGTTGATTGATTTCTCCATCTTAAGATCCATGAATTCATAGCCCAGTGGTGTATTAAGTGAATTTTTCTCATCAAGTAGACCATTTATTCCAAAATCAACACCACCCCAGTGGCCATCAAATTTTTCTTTTCTGTGTCTTTTAAGTTTTACATTGCCATCATCGTCAATTTCGAGATCATGACGACCGATTCCTATTTTAGTCATGTCATCCATATCATTGACGTGAACATCAATATCCCCAATTTTAACAAAAGTAGAGTCGCCATCTTCAAACACTTTTATTTCAATATCGCCTACTACCTCTTGTGATTGTGAAGGCATTGCATCATCAGGATTATTGAGTGTTATTACAGTGCTGCCTGATTGTTTAATTTTCTTAATTTCAGGATTGTCGAAATAGGATATTGTACCGGCATCCCTTGTATTTGCATTAAGTTGATTTTTCGCAAAAATCGACACTCTACCGGCACCAGTAACCTCAGCAGTAGTGGTAATTGTTTTAAGCATTAACGCATTGACGGAGGATGCGCCGGTTACTTCTGTGATATGACTAGTAGCCATGCCTTTAAGTGTAACCCTTGAGGCACCTGTTACTTCAGTAATCAATTCTTGCGAACTTATTTCAATATTGGCACGTGATGCTCCAGTAGCACTTAGATGAAGTAGGGGGAATTCAAGATTGCCTTTTGATTCAAGTCGTGCAGCACCTGACAGGCTAATGTCAGTAATATTGGGAGCTGTTACATAAACCTTAAGTGAAGTTGGATTTTTGATTCCACTAGAGTTAATTTGTAGTATTCCATCATTAACCAAAGTTTCAATATTTTGGCCGAGGTTATCATCTGTTTCAACAATTACAGAAGGTTCGCCTTTGCTTAAAATAACAGTAAATGCACTACCAACTTCTATTTTGGAGAAAGCAGGCAGTGGGCGATCTTGTTTCTGGATGTTGCCACTTCCCTCAGTTTGGCTGTATGTTAAGAAAGGCAGCATTGATACTGCGATTGCAATCATTGTCAGCGAAAAGATCCGGTTTTTAAGTAGTGGTTTCATAAGATTAGTGTGTTTAAGTTACTTTGTTATGACGGAGAATGGTTTCATTTTGTTACAGAGCTCAATATTCTTTTTAAAGGGCTTTTTCTGTGTTCTTTATTTTAAGCAGTTCAATTTTGCCATTTTGGTTAAAGCTTCTGTTGATGGCATAATTATTATTCGTTAAAAGGTTGAATCCCTTGACTCCTAAATCAGCAAATAACCAACCGTTAACAGACTGAGGTAATTGTTCGGCAAGCTGTTCCCCCGAACTAATGACAGAATTGATAATTCTGCCGGCTTTAATATTTCTGATATTATTTTGTGATGTTTTCTCAGCTAAAAGCTGTTCATTATCTTCCTGCTCTGCCATAGCCAATTCTTGGGCTAGTTGAATATCCTCATAAAGGTTGGAATAGAAGTTCATAGTTTTGTTTTCTGATATCAATTGGGTGGTATTAATTATCATATTCTTTTTTTCAATTTTTCTGATAGGGGCAATTCTTGCTTTCTGTTCAATAACAGGTGATTTTTTTTCTATTTCTTTATCAGTTGAAGGAGATTTTTTCTGGACTTGAGATTCCTCCTTGCTTTTTTCAGGGTTATCAGCTTTCTGTTCCTTTTCTTTCTCCTTTTTTACAATCTTGGTTGTTCCATCTGTCATTGCCTGCTGTTCAATCGAGATTAGCAATGTTTTGTTCAGATCTTCTTTTGTTTCAGGTGTAAGCCGCACAAATACCGTTAAAAGCAGAAGAAAGCTGGCTGCCATGGCTGCAGCGAGGTAATACTTGATGAACACTGTTTTTTTTATTACTTTCAACTTTTGGGCATTTGGAAAATGAGCAGAATAATCAGGTTTTATTTTACATGATTTAAACAGATTGTATTCGGATTTAAGTTCCGGATGTTTTTCAAGGAACTGATTCACCAGATTGTACCCTGTTACTGAGAGGTCACCCTCAATTGCTGCAATAAAGTAGTGAGTATAGTTATGGATAGACAGGTTAACCGCATCAATATCTGAAGGTTGTTTTAGAGATTCACTGAAGCCAAATGTTTCTTCTGTAGGTGGAGTAACACTGATAGTTTTAAGATCTTCGAATTCGTCTTTCAGTCCAGGGTGGTTTTCAAGGAACAGAAGTAACTCGGCCGTTTCTAGCGGGCCCAGTTTGTTATCGATGTAATCGATAATAAATACTTCATAATTATCAAGATTTATGTCCATTTTATTTCCTCCTGGCATTTAAAGAACTCTTTCAATACTTCCTAAGTAAGTTTTAAGTGCAACCCGCCCGCGGTATATATATACTTTAACTTGTGATTCTGTTAGGTTTGTTATATTGCCAATTTCTTCGTACGAATACCCCTCATAATCACGAAGAGTAATCACAACCTTTTGAATTTCAGGTAATGTGTCCAACGCCCGATTTAATATATCCTGCAGGTCACTGTATGTATTAAATGTCACCTGGTGATCAATATGCTTTTCTTCTACGGCAGTAACTCTTTTGTCCTTGCGTATCATATCAATCATTGTATGGTAAGCTGTTGAGAATAAATATGATTTTGCTTTATCAAAGGCAACTTCTGTCGCTTTTTCCCACATTCTCGTAAAAGACTCCTGCACAATATCACGCGCTTTCTCCCTATCGCCGATATTTTTCAATATGAAGCGGAAAATGCTGTCTGCATAGTTGTTTACACATTTGTTGTATTCAGCCGAATCCATAATGTTTATTAAGATATTACTAAGACAATCCTAGGGTATAAAAAGTTACAGTCAGAAGGTGAAATTTTGATTTTTTAATCAATTATTTCTCCATTTTTAAGCAAATCATTATATTTCTTATCTTTGTTTGTAGTACCTAACAACTAGTCTAATATAGTTCAATGATTACCGACCGAATTCAAACAGAAGTTCCTGCCAGTAAAGATTCAATGCATTCCACCATCAGGAAAGGAATACAGGATTACTATCTAATAGTTAAAGATAATAAAGGTAAGTGTTTGTCATTCAATTATTGTAATTCGAATTCACAAATGCCTTATTCTGGATTTAACAGGCAGGTTCCTGAGTATTTCAGGATTGTAGTTAAGGATTTGATTGATGAGAATTATGATATTGAAACCAGCGGCTTTGAGGAGTATATTAAGGAAATAGAGTTTGATGATACTACCTGTCGTTTCTTGGTTACAAAGTTTAACACAAGCGTCAATTCAATTGATCAACATCACATTCTGGTAAGATTTTTAGATCGATTCAATTCACTTTTAGAGGACTGTAATAAAGAACTATCCAAAGAAAGAAATTTGAACAAGATCAATTCCAGGTGTATATCTTCTGTTTCACATGATTTTAGAACACCGCTATCCATAATCTATGCTAATTTACAGTTGCTGGAATACCATGAATTTCAATTGGATCAGGCAACAATAGAGGATGCTTTCTCACTGAGCCGAATGGCTGTTAAATCATTACTCAGGGTATTAGATAAGGTTACCGTAGTTGATTCAATCAATAAAGGAAGATTGGAATACAAACCTAGCCTGGTAAACTTGAAAGAGATCTGTGAAAATCTTGTAAAAGGCCTTAACGAGGCAGAGGTAGTTCCTGATAGGCTTCAGTATAATCATGATGACACTATCTTGGAAGTGGAAATAGACGAATATCTTTTTACAAGTCTCTTTACGCACTTGATATTTAATGCTTTAAGCTATTCAAGAAAAAATCACAAGGTGTTTTTTAGATCACAATTAATTTCATCCAAGTGTATTCAGTTTACTGTGGAGGACAATGGTATTGGACTGACAATTGAGCAGTTAAACTCATTAAATGATTTTTTTAACAGCAATGATGACTATCAAGCTGAGATTGTTGGGCTTGGGCTGGCGATTGTTAGAGAGTGCCTTCAATTGCAAAAAGGTAAGGTTGTAATTAACAGTGAATTGGGAAAGGGAACCAAGTTTATTATTGAATTGCCGGTAAATTAATAACTTAAAAACTAAAATAGCTATGAGTGGGGCAAACGATATTTCAATAAAGATTCTTCTAATAGAGGATGATAAAGCTTTAGCTCTAACTATTATTAATCTATTGAGGGTTAAAGGATATGATGTTACCCATGCACCAGATGGTGCAGTGGGAATACAAAAAGCTTTTGAAATACTGCCTGATTTGATATTATGTGATATCTCAATGAAGGAAATCAATGGTTATGATGTATTTAATGTATTAAAGGAAAGTTCTGCAACAGCCATGATTCCATTTGTTTTCCTTACTGCTAAATCTGAGCTGAAGGATATTAGATTTGGTATGCAACTTGGAGCAGATGATTATATTGTTAAACCTTTTGAATACGACGAGCTTCTAACTTCCATAGCAACCCGATTAAACAAGGCTGAAGCATATAGAAGGGCAAATGAAGAGAAGTTCATAGCCCTTTCCATGATTTCACCATACGGTATATATATATACCAGGGTGATAGATTCATAGAAACCAATCAAAGCTTATCCAATATTTTGGGCTACAGTCGTGATGAATTATTATTAATGGGTTTTCAGGATCTAATTTCAGATGATCAGAAGCAATCAGCGTTAGAGAACATTAACAGATGTTTGCAAGGTTTTACCAACGAAATCCATATAAGTTTTCGTGTTAAACAGAAATCAGGAAACTTTACCAATATTGAGCTTTATGGAATTGTAGGGCTTAAGG
>JAEYXG010000022.1 GCA_023428585.1 Bacteroidota bacterium | reverse complement strand
GTCAATTACACCTGAAAAGGGAAGAATGAACTACAACTACGCCCGTCAGGGTTATGAAGCCCGCATTTTGCTCAAGCAGGGATATTATAACTATATGTATGCTTTTGTTGACGATAAGACTCCGCATATTGACCTGTCACAGGCCGAGGGCAGTCATTCCGAAACCGGAAACAACTATGCAATCCTGGTATACAATAGGGAGCAGGGTAGCAGATACGACAGGCTTATAGCCATTGAGATTGTAGAAAAATAAATCTGGTGGAAACAAACACCCAATAACTCCTCGTCCAAAAAAAACACGTAAGTTTGGAGGCGAAAACTGAACTGACTGATGGATAATTTTATTGTTTCGGCACGTAAATACAGACCGGCGACCTTTGCTACAGTTGTCGGACAATCAGCTATAACCAACACCCTGAAAAATGCAATCAGGAATCAGCAATTAGCACAGGCTTTCCTATTTACCGGGCCCCGTGGAGTTGGTAAAACCACCTGTGCACGTATTATGGCAAAAACCATTAACTGCACCGCAATCAGAGAAGATGGAGAAGCATGTAATGAATGCCCGTCATGCCTGTCATTCAACAAATCGTCCTCATTCAATATCTTTGAACTGGATGCCGCATCCAACAATTCAGTTGATGATATCAAAACCCTTGTTGATCAAGTGCGTATACCTCCTCATCAAGGATTCAAGATATATATAATCGATGAGGTTCACATGCTTTCCCAAGCAGCTTTCAATGCTTTTTTGAAAACACTGGAGGAGCCACCTTCCTATGCTAAATTCATCCTGGCTACAACTGAGAAGCATAAAATACTTCCAACCATTCTTTCCAGATGCCAGATATTTGATTTTCGACGCATAGGTGTTGACGATATTGTACATCATCTTCAATACGTGGCAGAAAGTGAAAATATCTCAGCAGAACCAGAGGCCCTTCATATCATTGCCCAGAAAGCTGACGGCGGTTTGCGTGATGCACTTTCCATGTTCGATCAGCTTGTCAGTTTTGCTGGTGATACGCTTACCTACAAACAGGTAATTGAAAACCTCAATGTTCTTGATTATGACTACTATTTCAAAATAGTAAAATTCATACTGTCTGGTGATATCAGTCATACCCTACTCACTATCAATGAAATCATTGACAATGGTTTTGAGGGTCAGCATTTTATAACAGGCTTGGGGCAACATCTGCGCAATCTTCTGGTAAGTAAGGACTCTGTTACTCTTCAACTTCTTGAAACCACACCTTCAATTAAGGAACAGTATTATGCCCAGGCAGGTCAATGCTCTGTTCCGTTTATACTGCAAGCGCTTGAAATAATCAATGAGTGTGATATAAATTACAAAACCAGTAATAATAAAAAGCTCCACGTTGAAATATCCTTGATGCAGTTATGCAAGCTGGCAAAGCCCGAAGGTTTTACTATTACAGGTATATCAAAGCAGCAAATTGCAACGCATGAAACCAAACCTATAGCTGCGGCAGCTACAGAACCTACCTTGAGCAACATCCAATCATCGGGCGGTGGTCATGCTCATACAAGCAAACCATCTATAACAGAAGCACCGTCAGACAATAGCCAATCTTCCAATCATAAACCTGCGATTGAAGATCAAGCAGGCCCTGCTTCCTCAACAACCGGCACCAAGCAATCATCTGTCAAGCCCACTTCATCAGCCGGAACTGCAGCTGAAGCCAATATCGGTTCAAAACACAAGACAATTCCTTCTTTGTCGGGCATTAATCTTGGCGACGTGTTGTCAGGCCAAAAAACAGGGAAAACTGAAAATACCATTAAGGAAGCAGATGAAGTCCCCGAAGAATCTTATGGAAATGAGCATATCTCCATCAGCGAGGTATTGCAAATATGGCCTGTTATGGCTAAGCAGCTCTTTGATGAATGGCCGTTGATTCAGAACACTTTACTTTGGCAACCTCCGCAACTGCTTGATAATAATGTTATTAGCATAAATATCGAGAATCCCATACAACAGGATGAAATATTCAGGCATAAGAATACCATTACTACATACCTGAGAAAGAACCTCAAAAATGGCTCTATATCTATAGAATCCAAAATGATTGAATCGGCTTCAACCACAAAGAGGCCTTATACTGATAATGAGAAGTTCAATTACATAGCCGACAAGGCCCCAATTCTCAATGTAATGAAGGATCAGCTTGGCCTGGAACTTGACATGTAAACCTAGGCTGTGAATTTCTTAAAACCAACTTGCACAGCTTAGGAGTTAGTTTCTGAACACCAGTTTCCCCTGCTCTGCATCCAGACGAATCATCCGATCCTTAGCCACTTCTCCGCTCAGAATCTTTTTTGACAGTTCGTTAAGCACGTTGCGTTGTATCACCCTTTTTACCGGACGTGCTCCATAGTGAGGATCATACCCCAGCTTGGCAATCAAACCTATGGCAGCATCAGTGACATCAAAGGTTATATCATTCTTTTCCAGCAATATTTTAAGACCTTCCAGCTGTAATTGAACAATTTCATTAATCTCTTTCTCAGTCAGAGGCTTGAACATAATGATTTCGTCAATTCGATTAAGGAATTCTGGTCTTATGGTTCTTCGCAACATCAGCATCACCTGATCCTTCATTTCACTGAACACCCCATCACGATTCTGACTGTTCATCTCTTCCATCTTCTCATTGATATAATCAGATCCCAAATTAGAAGTCATGATGATTATTGTGTTCTTGAAATCGGCAGTCCTACCCTTGTTATCCGTGAGTCGTCCTTCATCAAGAACCTGAAGCAAAATATTGAACACATCAGGGTGAGCCTTCTCAATCTCATCCAGCAAAACAACTGAATAGGGCTTGCGTCGTATCTTTTCTGTGAGCTGTCCTCCTTCATCATAACCCACATAACCTGGAGGCGCACCAATAAGTCGTGACACCGTATGGCGTTCCTGATATTCCGACAGGTCAATTCTAACCATAGAACCCTCATCATTGAAGAGGAATTCAGCCAATGCCTTTGCCAATTCAGTTTTACCAACACCGGTGGTACCCAGGAATATGAATGACCCTATCGGGCGTTTTGAATCCTGCAGTCCTGCCCTGCTTCTTCTAATAGCATCTGAAACGGCTTCAATGGCTTCATCCTGTCCGATGACCCTTTTATGCAACTCATCCTCCAATGTAAGCAGCTTATCCCTTTCACTCTGTAGCATGCGTGTTACCGGTATTCCTGTCCACCGTGATACTATTTCAGCTATCTCTTCTCCACCAACTTCTTCCTTGATGAGTGCATGTTTTGCCTGCATTTCATCAAGCTTCTGTTTCAATGAAACCAGTTTTTGCTCGGCTTCCTTTATTCTTCCGTACTTAAGCTCGGCTACGCGACCATAATCACCTTCTCTTTCAGCTCTATCAGCCTCGAATTTAAAATCCTCTATCTCTTTCTTGGTCAATTGTATTCCTTCAACCACCTCCTTCTCAGCCTTCCACTGTGCGGCAATGTTGTTTCTTTCTTCTGTCAGGTTAGCTAAT
This sequence comes from Bacteroidota bacterium, assembly GCA_023428585.1. Lineage (GTDB taxonomy): Bacteria > Bacteroidota > Bacteroidia > Bacteroidales > Lentimicrobiaceae > Lentimicrobium. The sequence goes on along the minus strand of JAEYXG010000022.1, from coordinate 3,125 downwards.
TCCTCCGTTAGTATCTTCAACCTGTTTTCATCGCCTTCCCTTGCTATTCCAGCCTTCTCAATTTCAAGCTGTTTTATTCTTCTGTCAACCTGATCAAGTTCTTCGGGCACTGAGTTTATCTCAAGCCTCAATTTTGCCGCCGCCTCATCAATAAGGTCAATGGCTTTATCGGGGAGGAATCTTTCACTTATATATCTCTGTGATAGTTCTACAGCAGCAATGATAGCCTCATCCTTTATTCGAACCTTATGGTGTGATTCATATCGTTCCTTCAGACCACGCAATATTGAAATAGCACTTAAGGCATCAGGCTCTTCAACCATAACAATTTGAAACCGGCGTTCAAGTGCCTTGTCCTTCTCAAAATATTTCTGGTATTCCTTGAGCGTTGTTGCCCCAATTGCCCTAAGCTCTCCCCTGGCAAGGGCCGGTTTGAGTATATTGGCGGCATCCATGGCACCTTCTCCCCCGCCGGCACCAACTAGAGTGTGTATCTCATCAATGAAGAGTATAACCTCGCCATTTGATTCAATCACTTCGTGAATAACACTTTTCAACCGCTCTTCAAATTCTCCCTTGTACTTGGCACCTGCAATAAGGGCTCCCATATCGAGCGAGAATATAAGTTTGGTCTTGAGTGTTTCCGGAACATCACCATTTATTATCCTGTGGGCTATCCCCTCTGCTATGGCTGTCTTTCCAACTCCCGGCTCACCAATAAGTATAGGATTGTTTTTTGTTCTTCGGCTCAATATCTGCAATACCCGTCTGATCTCTTCATCCCTACCTATCACGGGATCCAGTTTTCCCGCTCTTGCCAGTTCATTCAGGTTTCTTGCATATCTGTTCAGTGCATTCCATGTCTCATCTGAGGAAGCTGTATTGGCCTGAGCTCCTTTTCTAAGTTCCTTTATGGCGGCCATCAAATCCTTTTCATTTACGCCCTGCTTTTTTAAAAGACCAGCGGTTTCATCATTGACAGCCAGTAAACCAAGCAATAAATGTTCAATTGAGATGAATTCATCGTTCATCTTTTTGGCATAGGTTGCTGCCTCCTGCATCGCCTTTCCTGCCTTGTTGCCCAGGTATTGCTCTCCTCCTCCCGATACTTTTGGGAATGTGCCCGTTATTTGCGTCAAAGCATTTTTGAGAGCGGTGATATTGACGCTGAATTTACCCAATAAGTAAGGACTAACATTATCATCTGTTTCCAATACTCCACGTAAGATATGCGCTGTTTCAACCGACTGATTGCTTCCTGCTGCCGCTATCTCTTGTGCTTTCTGTAGTGCTTTCTGTGATTTTATAGTGAGATTATCCATATTCATTCTGTTTTTACATTTTACAATCAAATAGCCTGCCAGTCAGTATATTTCATTATTTTACGACACATTGACATCATTAAAAAGCGGGCGAATGACAGTATGACACAAAAATTTTACCTGCAAACAAACAAATATCCGTATGTCATGTTAACTTTGCCAATTAATCAAAGTTTCAAAATATGGCAAATCGTTTGAGTGATCCAATAGGACGACTGATGGGATTACGGTATAAATCACATCCATGGCATGGTATTGATATTGGCAAGGAAGCCCCTGAAATAGTAACCTGCTTTGTAGAGATGGTCACCACTGATACCGTCAAGTATGAAGTGGATAAAATATCCGGTTATCTAAGGATTGACAGGCCACAGAAGTATTCAAACGTACTGCCTGCTCTCTATGGGTTTATTCCTCAAACGCTTTGTGCCCATAAGGTTTCACAATATGCCAATACTAAAACCGGCAGAACGGAAATAGTTGGTGATGGAGATCCTCTTGACATCTGTATTCTTGCTGAAAAGAATATCTCACATGGTGATATACTGGTACAGGCCATTCCAATAGGAGGTTTCCGCATGATCGACGGTAATCAGGCCGATGATAAAATAATATCGGTACTCAAAAACGATGCGGTATATGGTGAGTATCGCGATGTCAATGACCTGCCACCTCTTATCATAGCGCGTCTCAAGCATTACTTTCTTACCTATAAGGACCTGCCCGGTGAACCAAGAGATTGTGAAATCACTCACACATATGGACCGGCTGAAGCCAAGGAGGTCATTGAAGCTTCCATTGAAGACTATAGGCGTAAATTTGAAAACCTCGATACCCTTTTATCCGAAGTCTGAGTGCGATTAAATTGTGTATGTTGTTCTCTTTTTGTATCTTAGGCTCTGCTTAACTGACTGATTTGCAAATAACAACTCAACCAAAACCAAAGCAGCATGACTAAAAAAACTATAAAAAAGACACTTGTCTTAGGTGCCAGCCTTAACAAAAGCCGGTTCTCCAATATTTGCATCAATACACTGGTTGAGGACAGAATTCCTACGGTTGCTGTTGGACTACGTGAAGGAGATGTTGCCGGGGTGCATATCAATACCAACAGACCTTCATTCGAGGATATCCATACCATAACCCTTTATCTGGGTCCCGCCAATCAGGTTCAATATTATGATTACATGCTAAACCTGAAACCTGAACGCATCATCTTCAACCCGGGCACCTGGAATCCTGAATTCGTAGAAATGGCAAAGAATGCCGGCATAGAAGTCGTTGATAACTGTACACTTATGATGATTACAGGAGGGTATTATTGATCTTTTTTGCTTTCTTGCACACCAAAATCCCTCCTTTGACGTTCTTGTCGTAATTTACTCAATAAAAAGGATTAATTTAGCCGATTAATTCTAGCAACGTTTCTGAAATCAGGATAACACCTTATGATAAACCGATTACTGAGGCATCTATTATTTTCATTTTCACTCCTTTATCTTCTGAGTACAAGCCAAACGCTCTTTGCCCAGAACCATGTCAGCATACCGGGCACCGGCAGTAATGTATGTGCAGGCTCACAATTCATAGCTCCTATTCTGGTTGATTCCATTGTGAATGTGGATTCTCTCTTTCTTACCATCCGCTTTCAAAAGGGCACATTGACCTATGCCAGTGAACGTCAGCGCAATCCATTGCTCAGGGATAACGGTTTCTTTACCATTGGCAGTTCCAACGACAGCACCGGCACCATCAAATGGGTAGCCACCACACCCCAATCGCTCCTTGGCACCTCCACTATGC
>JAEYXG010000332.1 GCA_023428585.1 Bacteroidota bacterium | reverse complement strand
AGCCTCACCTTCATCAGTATAAAGAAGGGTGGTGTATTGTGTGAACATGAGATCCCACGAATCCGTAGCAGGATATGGTTGTTTTTCATTCTGACCTGTCTCAAAGCTCATGGTGACAAAAGGACGTAGCGGATCTTTAATAAAACTGAAGGTGCGTTCATTTGATCCGTTAAGTTCAGCAATTTTGACCTCAACTTGTTGGGTAGTCTGATTAAAGCCCGGCTGGATCTTAAGATAACCCAACGGCAGTCCTTCATCATCGATACCCCTGTCAATCAGGAGTACTTCGCCCTTATTCAATAGGGTAGAGTCACTTGATAACCACCATGTTCCTATGGCATATCCGGTGGAATCGCCGTCGGATGAGTCAAATTTCCACTCCAGGCTGTCAGTAGTGGAATAGGTGGAATCAAAGTTGTATGAACCGGACGGAGCCACCTTCATAAACAGGGAGGTGTTGGGATGCAGCGTATAATCGTCATCAGCACAACTTAAAGCCAGGTGCCAGCTGTACTTGTTCACGGAATCAATCACCCTATTTTCCTTGAAGCTGAAGAACGACTGGTATCTGTAGTCTTCCATCATGACAATGGTGGCTGTTTCAACATCTCCGGGTACATAAGGATACACCCTTTCATCCTCCTTGAAACAGGAAGTGAGAACTAGCGACAAGCTGCAAAAAAGCAATATTTGTAGTTTAGTCATGGGTGCTCATTTTTCCGGGTTAAATGGTGTAGTTCCGTTATTTGGTTGCTTTATTACCTCTGAGATCATAGGTTAATTTAATAAAGGCTGTTCTGCCCCAAGCAATTGGGATGGATGAGGAAGATCCATCATGCACTCCATCCTGCGAGACTCCGGTAGTAATATTTGTAACATCAAACAGATTCTTGCCACCTAGGGTAAGACTGATATGCTCATGGAAGAACTTCTTACCAAGGCTTGCATCCAGTGTATGATAGTCTTTGATATTGCTGGTGGTTACAGCGCCTTCAGCGTCTACCAGGAATTTGGGCACTTCGCCGGTGTATTTATAGAATGCTGAAAAGGCTATTTTATTCCAGGGGATAAGGTATGATAGTTCGGTAGTGACTTCGGGCGACCAAACATACTGGTTGTTGGTAGTCTCAGTATTCCCTGAATTTCCAATCATACCGTAGCCGATGCTTGCATCCAGTCCTGTTTTCATAAACAGATGGAATTTGAGGTTATACCCGCGTGTTTTGTAGATATCCACATTCACATAAGTGTAGCTTTTATCGGGCATCTCGGCAAGGGTAATGATGTTGTTGATATTATTGGCAAAGAGATTAAATTCGGCATCAGCCATAAATTTATGTCCGGTAACCTTCTTTGAGAGTGCGAACTGGACATTGTCGGAGGTTTCAGCCCTAAGATCAGCATTGCCAATTATATTGTGGTTTACATCGACGAAGTTCATGTATAACTCCTTCAGTGACGGTGACCTGAATCCCGAGGAATAGGAAGTGCGAATGAGGAAATCCTTAAATGGACCGGCTTTTAAATGGAATGCGTACACAACCGGTGATTTGTATCTTGAATTATAGGCAGCTCTTACACCGGGTTGGAGCGATAAATAGCTGACAGGCTGATACTGAGCACTCAGGAATAGGGCGGCATCGGTAATGTTTTTTGTTTCATTGCCGATTCTTTCTCCATCGGCCCATTCAACATTAAGATCATAACCGGTTTGGAGACCGATATCGTAAGGGTCGTATTTAAAAGTATAAATGCCTCGTGAAAGTAACGCCTTGAATTTCGTAATATCATCCTCAATATGCGTCTTTTCAAGTAAGGAAAGATTGTTGTACCATAAAGTCCTGGTGCGACCGTACAATGAGAAGGAATTATCAGAACTGAAATTATTCGATCCTTTGGTGGCAAAGCTCAGCTTGCCGGTTGTACGCTGCGTTTGAAAATGATTGTCAAATGCCTTTTCGAAATAAGGGGGTATCAACTCACCTTTACTCAGCAGGAGTTCGTCAAAATGGCTTAAATGCGCTTTAATGTTGATTTTATCCAGATAGAGACCATAATCAAGGTCGGCATTCACTTGTCTCTTGGGTTTCCATTGCATGACTCTTCCAGAGGAGGAGGATGAGAAGCCATCGAAAAAGTTGCGGCCACCGGTAAGTATAAAACTGTGTTTGCCTTTTCTGAAGCCTGTTATAGCATCAAAGTTGTAAACGCCCACTGATTCGACATAACTGTTGACGGTAAGATTGAATTTCTCACTCGTATTCTCGCGCGAAATGATATTGATGACTCCTGCCAATGCATTGCTGCCATAGATAACCGACATGGGACCCTCTATCAGTTCTACCTGTTGTGCCTGCTGCAGGTTAATCTGGCTAAGGTCAATAACACCGTTAAGCCGTCCAATTACCGGTACACCGTTGATAAGAATCTTTACATTTTCACCTGACAGCCCCTGCATACTCATTCCGGTTCCAATGGCTCCATCCTGCGACAGCCTGATGTTCATTTGGGTGCGCAATAACCCGGCGAGGTCATAGGCTGCTTTCTTCTGAATTTGCATGTTATTGATAACCTTAACCTTATAAAGCGACTTGTCGGCACTAACCGGAGCATATTGGGCTGTGACCACAAGCTCTTCAATGCTCATTACTTCAGGTATTAACCTGATTATAGCCTGATAGCCCGGAAGAAGGGTGTCGGAATAATTCTTGTAACCAACATAGG
>JAEYXG010000319.1 GCA_023428585.1 Bacteroidota bacterium | reverse complement strand
ATTCATGATATCTTCTTCGAGATTGGCACCGGTACAGGTAATAATCTGCACTTTATCCTGACGGATCATCTCTGCCAGTGAAATGCCAAGCTCGGCAGTACTCATGGCGCCTGCCAATGTTATCATCATTTTACCACCTTCAAGAAGGTGTGATTCATAAGCTTTAGCAGCATCAACCAGGGTAGCAGCATTAAAATGCCGGTAATGATGCTGAACAAATTGAGAAATGGGACCTTTATTCATTATATAAACTTTTTGCAAAGATAGGAAACATAATAGTTTTATTTATTATAAAATCTTATCTTTCAGCCCAATTTGCAAAGTAGGTATTGTATTCCACACTATGCAAATAATCAGTCACTTTAGCTTCCTGTCAGTTGACATTTGGCTATACTATTGTTATATATGATTACCTATAAACTGACTTGTGCTAAAAATTCCCAGCCTGCTTTCATAAGCCGGTTCCATTTAGCACAACAGTGGATAATAGGAAAGTGTGGAGTGTTATCGCTCTTATTTTTCATATTGATTTCCCTTTCGCCTGTGTCATCATGCTATGGTCAGAAAGAACCACAGACAATGGATGTAGGTCAGGCATTAGGTGATAAGTATTATGATGCGCTTGAATATCTGGAGAAGAATGTGTGGATTTACGATACTTTGGTGAAGGCAAATATTGCTCCCGAACTAGCTTACTCAGTTGTATTCCCTAGTCTTACACGCTATTCAGCCCTAAAGGACATTATGGAAACCGGTGGAATGAAAACCCTTTATGTTCAGTCAGGCCGTAAATATGCAAAATATACAGTTGGCAGGTTTCAGATGAAGCCATCCTTTGCGGAGTTGGTAGAACGCAATGTAATACGATATAAAATTTGGGATTACAAGTTTAAAGTAACCAATAATGCCAAAGCAAGAGGTGAAAGGGCAAAGCGGTTGGATTCACCTCAATGGCAGGTTCAGTATCTAATACTCTACATAAAGGTTATGGATAAACGTTTTTCACATTTAAAATGGAAAACGCCCGAAGATAAAGTCAGATTCTATGCCACTGCCTTCAATGTTGGGTTTACCAAAAATGAACGTACAATTAAATATCTGATGTCACGACGATCTATTTTAAAGAGGTCGAAGGATATGAAGTCAAGAGTCAGACATGGTGATATAGCCGGATGGTTTTATGAGAATGACGGATATAGGTTCAAGTCGGCCATTTCGATACTACCACCCTCTGAAATGAAACCGGCTGATAAGGAGAAATAAGCGTTGCTCCCATAGACCATCCAACCGATTGCATGAATACCGGCAATGATCATCAATCATCTTGCTATCATTAGTTTTGCGGTTGATGTGGTCTGATTGTCAGCTATAAACCGTACAATGTACATTCCAGCTGTTAAACTTGATAAATCAAGGTCAATGGTATTATATCCGGGAGAAATGATGTTGTGATTAAATAGAGCAATCAATTTCCCGGTTAGGTTGGTGACTGAAATAGAGATATCCGGAGTACCTTCAACATAAAAGCCGGCTTTAATATTGCCTGTAGAAGGATTAGGCCAAATTACTGTGCCGTTGAGGTTAGCATTCTCCTCTTTCCCGTAGGGATCGGGAATAAAGCCGATGCTTTGAAGGGCCGGGGCAATTTCAGGATTAGCCATGAAGTTATCCCAAAGCAGTGAAGAGCGATGGTTCTCAATCATGTTGATAATTGGGCCCTGGTCAATTGCCAGATATGAATCGGCATACCAGTTCACCTTCATATTGTATGCATCATAGAAACCCATTCTTCCCCATGTTTTATCACCAAGTTCGCGATAAAAGTGCTTCAAGGCTCCTATGGATTCTTCTGGTGTATAAGGCATGGATGACAATGCAGCTGTTGGTGTAATTGTCCCATTATCTCTCGTTCCTGTTGGTTCATGTACCTGATAGCCTGAAGGATCATCACTGGCTGTAAATCCCCATGCATTCTCTCCATACCCCGGATGATTTTTAGGATTATCGATGGCATAGGCCCTGTGGATAAGTGTATGATTTCTGTTGAGGTTGAAATAGTTGGTATACTGATCTTTGATATTTCTGGGATCAAAGCCCTGGAAAGAATAGTGGGCAAAGAAAAGTGGGCCGCCATAGTCCCATCCCACATCAAGTTTATAGCCATAGAAAGAATCACCATTACGATAGTATGGTTGGCCGGCCCATCCTGATTGCCAAAGGGCTGCATTGACTCCGTTTGTTGGTGATGAAACAGCAAGAATATAAACTATAGCTGCTTCATTCCATCCCCTGATCTGCATATTGATCTGCCAGCCATAGGTTGGCGACCAATGCCAATACAAAACAGTGGAATTGTTTTTAGTGTACCAGTTCCATTCTATGCTTTCCCACAATTGAGTGATTCTATTTCTGATTTCCAACTCCGCAGGGTCCTCGCCATTGAAGTATTCACGTGCAGTAAGAAGTCCCTGTGCCAGGAAAGCTGTTTCAACCAGATCACCACCATTGTCGGTTTCACCAAATGGGACAACATTACCTGTAATCCCATTCATCCAATGAGGCCAAACACCATGAAACCTGTCGGCAGTTTCTAAAAAACCGGTGATTTTTAGTATACGGTCAATACCTTGTTGTCTTGTAATAAATCCTCTTTCTATCCCCACCAGCAGTGCCATAATGCCGAATCCCGAACCTCCGCTAGTCACAACATCACCTGATGTATTCCTTTCACGGGCCAAACCCGATGTTGGATGCGCGAAATCATAAAAGTAACGGAATGTATACAACTGCACCATATCAAGCATCTGCTCATCAGTAAATTCTGTGGTTGCCGCCGATGTAACTTCCGAGTATTCTGATGTTTGATTTGAGGCATTAAGAGCGGCAACACGATAGCTTAGATTTGTTCCATAACCAAATGATCGCACGAAATCAATATATCCACTATCGGTTTTTGGAACCATTCCAATAGTATGAAACGTTTCACCATTGTCAGTCGATCTCTGAACCTTATAACCATTTAGGTTGTCGGGAGGATTGGTATTCCATATAATCTCGATATGACTATCGTACCCTATTGCCAGAACTCCCGATGGGGCCAGGGCAGGAGGGGATATGCCGCTTCCCTTGAACACCCTCATGTCATCAATTAACAGAGTATGTGTTTGTCCGTCAGCAATTCCCTGTGTAAATCCAATGGTTTTGATTTTTGTAAAGTCCACGGCATCACCTGCTTCCAGAAACAAGCTCATGGGAATGGTTATTCGTGTCCAGACATTTTGTTGCAGGTCCTGACAGTAAGGTTGAAAGTTATGGAAAGTGGTTTTTAGATTATTCACATCCTCCATAAAAACAAGAGGGAGCAACTGTTTGCCAAGACCATCCATTGAATAAAGAAAGAAGTGAAGCGTATCAGTGTCAGTAAGGTTTTTGGCAGACCAGTCGAGCCCTGCAGCAATAGCGAACCAGTTGCCATTGGAAACGGATTTCCATGTCAGGCTCAGGCTATTCATGCCCTGTGCTGCCTCAACTTCCTCATTGATAGGGAACTTTCGAAAATCTGTGCCTAATCTGGTCAGTTCACTTGGTGGTGTAAGTTCCATCCAACTGTAATCATACATTATTGGGGTGGGGCTATCCTGAAAGTAGAGATAGGTCTGCGAAAAGGCGGATACCCCGAACGATAATGCAGTTATCAATATAACCAAGCGGAATAAGATACGGCTCTTCATATAATATTATATTACAGGCTAATAAGTAAAAATACTGAATTATTCGTTACAAATTCCGATTACTCTCCACAGGGTATATATCCAAAGAGTCTCAACCGGATTATGCTCAACAAATAAACAATTTAACCACCGGATTGCCTTATTTCAAGACTATATACCGGTGGTTAAAAAGAAGAATTACGTATAAACAATCAGAATAGGATTATGCTATGAAAAGCATAAATGTGTTATCTGATAGCACTTCCCTTCACTGCATAATAGAAAATATAAAGATAGCAGATGGCAGGAACAATAAATGCCCAGGTGTAACCATAGCTATCAGCAACTATACCCATAACCGGAGGAATGATGGCACCACCAAAGATCATGGTGTTAATAACACCCGATGCTGTGCTCAACTCAGCCGAATCAAGGTCCTTAACCGCGAGGGTAAAGATATTCGGGAACATTATGGAATTGAACAATCCTATTGAAACTATAGTCCATAGAGCAATCTGACCTGAGCCAAATGAAGTAACTATATCAAGCAGGGCAGCTACCAGAGCAAAGACTGCCAATGTACGTGCTGCCTTGCCTGTGCCAATCTGCATGATGATGAAATTAAGAACGGCGATTCCCAGGAAGATCAGGCCAATGTTCCAATCCCACCCGGTTACAAAGGAACCTGAAATGAGGGCCAATAACAGAACAGGCAGGGCATAGGTGATTTTTTTCGATAATCCGATATTGGAGAACATAAATGAGCCAAAGAATCGACCAACCATTGCACCCCCCCAATAAATTGCAACATACTTTGAGGCGTCTGACTCAACAAATCCGAGTTTATTGACGAAATAATTAATCATCAGACTGCCATTGCCAACTTCAGCCCCAACATAGAAGAATATGGCCAATGCACCAAGCAGAACATGAGGGTATTTCCAAACACTTTTTCTTTCAGCTGAAATTTTTTGAATTTCAGGAAGCTTGATTGCCATAATGATCAAGGCAATTATTACAATAATACAAGCCATGATCACAAAGGGCATTTGCACAGTTTCAGCTCTCTCAACTGATGAAAGCATCTCTGATGCGCCGGTGAAAATGAAAACACCAATTATCCATGGTGCCAGCATTGTTGCTATTGAATTGAGTGCTTGTGTCAGATTTAGCCTGGAAGAAGCTGAATCCTGGGGACCTAAAGCTGTAACATAAGGATTGGCAGCTGTTTGCAGGAATACAACACCGGCAGCAAGAATGAATGTTGAGATAAGAAAAAGCGGGAATGAAGGAATACTTGCTGATGGATAGAAAAGGAAAGCACCAATAGCCATCAGGAATAATCCTATTATCAGTGCCCTCTTATAACCTATCTTTTTAATATACAAGCCAATGGGAATGGAGATAAAGGCATAGGTAATAAAGAATGCAAAGTTGAGTAACTGGGCTTCAAACTCACTAAGCTCAAAGATATCTTTAACTTTAGCGCTAAGCGTAACGATGAAAGTGGTTGCGAATCCGAAAATGAAAAAGATGGATCCAATCACCGACATTCCCACCTTGTAACTGTTGGATTGTTGGGCATTCTCAATTTGATTGCTCATTTTGCTGTTTTGGATTAAGTTAATAATATGCCTTAGGAAACTATAAAAGAAATGTAAAGGTATAATAACAACATGCGAAATCCAAAATTAATTAAGCAAAGAAACCATCCCTTTTCCCAAATCTCAGGTAGTCGAGCATCAATGCTATTTCAATTTGATCAATTTCATTGGAAATTAAGTGTTTGCGATCCTTATTGAAGCTTTTCACAAACGATTTTATGTCATCCTGTCGGGTTCTAATGCTGTTAAGGTAATGATCTATTGCCTTTTCTTTTTGACCAAGTGAAAATGCAACATGACCTGCATTTAAAAAATCAGAGGTATTTGGTTCAAGACTAAGCAGTTGATCATAATAAGTATTGGCTTCCGTATTTCGTTTGAGTAGAAACAGGCACCAGGCAACAGGCCGCATGGCATTTGATGAACCGGGGTTAGCAAATTCAATTCTATAAAAATATTCCAATGCTTCTTCCACCTTGCCCATATTCAGGTAACAGGTTCCAATTAAAGCGTTGATGCGGTGATTATCAGGCTCCAGTTGAATAAGTTCAAGATATATATCAAGCGCAGCCTCCGTGTCGCCAAGCGCCATGTGGCATTGGGCCAGTTTTCTTAGCAGCCAGTTGTGATTTGTATCAAAGAGATCTGCTCGTTGATACATTGCTATAGCTTCATGAAACAAACCGAGTTTTTGTTTGCAGTAACCCGCTTTTTCATAAAGTTCAGCCTGGTTCTCTCCTATGTCAATAAGATAGTTGAACAGCTTAAGTGCTTCTTCAAAATGATCACTGTCGAAATGGAAGTTGGCTATCTTGCGATAAAAGTCGGCATCCACAATAAGTCGTGATAAAACACCTGATTCCTGAACTTCAAATCCTTGCAGGAAGATGTCGCCTATTTCATTGCGCAGGGTGTGCAGTTTAAAGAATCTATAGAGATCCTGAATATATTGGATTATAATTCTTTTTTTAGCCAATGAGGGATCTGATAACTCCTCATTTTTCAATTCAGCCAATTGCTCTCCTTCACCTTCAAACATCTGAATCATCATATTCTTTTGTTGTGGTGGCATATGTCTTATGTTGAAAGCAAAAGAGAATTTATCAGAGTTACACATATACATGGATAAATCGAGCCCTTTTAGAATTGCTTCCTTAAACGGTTCACTCTCATCGGAAAGAGCTTCCTGTACAGCATAGTTTTCAGCGTAGAATGGTATGAACCAGTTGGGCAAATCATTAAAAAAGGGAAATGCCTTGAGCATTGCGAATGCGCTAAGGAAAACATCCACCCCTTCCATCTGCATATTAGTCAGTTCTTCCAGCTTGCGAACCAATCCCGGCTGACTATCGAAATATTTTTCCCAGTCGGGATTCTTGTCCAGAGATTCACCGGTTTGCATAAGGCTCTCAAGATCGAGTTTTTCATTGAGATCTTCATTGAATTTGATAACCTGCGGCAGTATCTCATCCTGGAATTTTCTGGTAGCTCTTTCCGTATCCTTTGACCTGTGAAATTGTATCAGGAGGTTCAGTACATCATCACGGAATTCTGATTGGCTTCCTAATTGCTCCAGTTTTGCAGTAAGTGCGGGATAATAGCGGAATCTATTATCATGCATGAATATGGATATAAGAATTCCAAACAAGGCCCTTTGAGATATCTGAATGTCGGAATTATTGTATAAGTCAATCAATATGCTGATTCGCCGAACATCAAATGTGCGTACTGCGCTCAGTGTCAATGCGCTCACCATCATTGATTTCTCAAACCAGGTTATTGATGAACTATTAAAGATATTTACGACCACCTGTTCATCTAATTCAGAAAATCTGTCAGTAAGCCATAAATTATAGAAAACCCTTGAGATTGCTTTCCGGTGGTTTATTGCCGTTTCACTCTCTGACTCATCTGAAAAAAGTGAAGCACTCTTAAGCATATCCTGTAGTTCATTATCGAAAGTCAATCCCATCAGGTTCTCTGATAAATCATCATTTTCATAGGATGACTGACGGTCAATATCAGCCTTTATACGAGCCAGCCTGCTTCCTGAACCCGCCAAGAGATGCATTTTAATAAGATCTGATAATTCATAAAGAGAGGTAATCAGCTTTCCATAGATTTGCTTGCCCATAGGATCA
>JAEYXG010000315.1 GCA_023428585.1 Bacteroidota bacterium | reverse complement strand
ACCTTGAAGCATAGTAACCTGAGGTTCCAAATCTTCAGAAATAGTTTCAAAGCGTGGAAAATCATAAAGTTCACCTTTAATCTTATATTCTGTGCAGACTCCAATCTCAGTGAGTTCATCCAATACGTCAGCTTTCATCATAACCAGATCAGTTACACCATTCAGCATTATTGAATACTTAAGCGCCGGGATATCAATCCAACCACATCTTCGAGGTCTACCGGTTGTGGAACCAAATTCATTTCCTTTGATTCTGAGTTTATCACCGTTCTCGTCAAGTAGTTCTGATGGGAAAGGGCCACTGCCAACCCTTGTGCAATAAGCTTTGAAAACGCCGAAGACTTTTCCAACCTTATCGGGTGAAATGCCCAGTCCTGAACATACCCCGGCAGTAATTGTATTGGAAGAAGTAACGAAGGGATAGGTTCCAAAATCAATATCAAGCATAGAGCCCTGCGCCCCTTCTGCCAATATCCTTTTCCCATTTAAGATACTTTCATTGATAAATAACTCACTATCAATTAAGGGTATATCTTTAAGGTAAATCAAACTTTCAAACCAAAGCCTTTCATACTCTGCCAGAGGCATACCATCAATAGAAAGTTCTTCAGGCACAAAGCCATATGAGCGGATTATTCTATTGTGGCTTTCCTTAAGGATATTGTATTGAGCATCAAAATCAGGCATTGTGGTATTACCCATTCTAAGCCCTGACCTTGAGACTTTATCAGTGTATGAAGGTCCTATCCCTTTAAGGGTTGATCCTATCTTGGAGGCGCCTTTTGAGGTCTCATAAACATAATCCAGGAGGCGATGCGTAGGAATTATAAGATGTGCACGCTTTGATATCAGCAAATTCTTTTCAGGGGCAACATTCTTATCACGCAATTCCTTTATTTCAACTGACAGGATGTAAGGATCTATAATAACACCATTGCCTATAACATTAATTTTATCAGGGTGGAAAATACCAGATGGGATTGTATGCAGGACGTGTTTACCTCCATCAAATTCAAGGGTATGGCCTGCATTGGGACCACCCTGAAATCGGGCAATAATATCGTAATCGGGTGTTAGGACATCGGTAATTTTTCCTTTACCTTCATCTCCCCATTGAAGGCCCAATAAAACATCAACTTTCATCTATATGAATTTAAATAATTAGCCTAAAGTAAGTGATTTGCAGCTAAATAGATATACTACGAAAACTATAAGATACACTTTTGGATTTGATGCAATAATAAGAAAAAGAACCCAATTAATAACTTTGAAGTGCAATAAAAACACGGATTCTCATTTCTTCATCAAGAGGTAGAATAGTTCGGGAACTATTTCATCACGGCAATTAACTACAATACCTCTGAAGAATCAGGAAGGTCGTCATCAAAATCAATTTGGTTATTTGGTTTTTGATCCTCTTTATAACCATAGAAAGTAAGAGAATGGCTTGAAATTTTAACGCCTAAAATACGCTCAACAGAGGCTTGAATCTCTTGTAACCTAGGGTCACAAAATTCCAATACAGTACCATCTTCAACATTAATAAAGTGATCATGCTGTTTGAACTTGAATGACCTTTCGTATTGAGCATAGTTATTACCAAATTGATGCTTGGTAACTAGATTGCAGTTCTGTAGCAGCTCAATGGTATTATATAATGTTGCACGACTAACCCTGTAACGATTGTTCTTCATCCTGATATAGAGTGATTCTATATCAAAGTGCCCCTTGGTGGAATATATTTCTCTAAGAATAGTATAACGTTCGGGCGTTTTACGATGTCCATTACTTTCAAGATAATCTGTGAAAATTTTTGTAACTGTTTCGAAATTTAAACGTTCATTATCTCTCATGACGAGTTGGGTAATTAAAGACAGGGGTTACTGTTTAATGCTTTCAGACGGTAAAGTTATAAAATATCCTAATTACTATTTAGAATAAATAAAAATAATAATTGGAATTTAGAGCAACAGGACCGCTATATGGAAAGGTTTTTAGAAGTGGTATCAGTTAACCGGCTTATTCTATAGACGCTATTAATTCCTCTAAGTTTCTTTAATTCAACCATTAAGCGATTTAAATCATCAGTATTGTGCACAAGAAGCATAATTGTAGATTCAAACACATCGCCAGTAGAATCAATGTGAAATGAGCGTATGTTGAGGCTCATCTGACTTGATATAATATGAACAATATCATTTAAGAGCCCCATATTATCAAAACCCACAACACGCAGTCCACTGAGGAAAGTCCCATCTTCGGTGCCTGTCCAATTGATCTTTACTATTCGGTTGCCATATTTTGACATCAATTGAATAGCTTCCGGGCAATTTGTACGATGTATCCACACACCACCCTCCTGTGGCATAAATCCAATTACTTCATCACCAGGGATAGGATTGCAACAATCTGATATTCTATATTCTACAGCTCCGTCTTCTTTCTTTGGATTGTCATTGCCCAGCATTTGCTGCTTGGCCTCTTCAGATAACTTATGCTGCAAATTTGATTTTGACTTGGTAAAGGGACGGGTAATTAGATTAAGCCACCCTGTTCTATCATGAAGTTGCATACACTCCTTAACCTCTTTAATTCCAATCTCTCCCTTATCAACTTTATAATATAAATCGATCACAGAAGGTATCTGGGTGCATTCTTGCAGTTTTAATAGACTACTCCGATTCAGTTCTATCTTCAGCTCTTTGAATATCTCATCAAGTTTAATTTTTCCGGCATCAACATGCTTTTTTCTTTGTTCCTTTAAAGCCTCTTTAATAAATGATTTAGCTCTGGCAGTAACAACATAATTCATCCACTCTTCTCGCGGCACCTGTTTTTTTGATGTAATAATCTCCACCTGATCACCACTTTTGAGGGTATGGTTAAGAGCAACAAGCTTATGATTTACTTTTGCTCCAATACATTGATTACCTATTTCAGAGTGAATATTATAAGCGAAATCGAGTGTAGTGGAATTTGAAGGTAATGTTTTGACCTCTCCTTTTGGTGTAAAGACAATTATCTCGTCAGCAAAAAGATTAAGCTTAAACTCATCAAGAAATGCCAATGCATTTGAATCAGGTGATTGCAATAGCTCCTTAATTTTATTAAGCCATCTATCCAATCCACTCTCGTTATTTGATTTTTCCTTGTACTTCCAATGAGCCGCATATCCCTTTTCTGCAATTTCATTCATTCTACGGGTACGTATTTGAACTTCAACCCATTGCCCTGTATGGCTCATAACAGTTGTGTGAAGTGATTCATATCCATTAGCCTTGGGAGTAGATATCCAATCACGCAATCTATTTTGTTTCGGACTATAGAAATCAGTCACAATTGAATATGCCTGCCAGCACTGATATTTTTCATTCTCATAATTGGTATCGATAATTATTCTGATTGCGAAAATATCAAACACTTCATCAAAAGGCACCTGTTTAGCTTTCATTTTCTGCCAAATAGAGAAAATTGATTTTTCCCTGGCAATAATCTCAAAGACCAGTCCCTGAGCCAATAGCGCCTTTCTGATAGGATAAATAAACTTATTGATAAACTTGGTTCTTTCAGCTGATGAATCTTCCAGTTTCTTGGCAATTGAAGAATATATTTCCGGTTCCGTATACTTAAGAGCCAGGTCTTCAAGTTCGCTTTTAATGGCATAAAGGCCAAGTCGATGTGCTAATGGAGCAAACAGATAAATCGTTTCAGAAGCGATTTTTAATTGTTTCTCCTTTGGCATTGATTCAAGTGTTCGCATATTATGCAAACGATCGGCCAGTTTTATAAGAATAACCCTGACATCATCAGATAGTGTCAGTAGCATCTTCCGAAAGTTCTCTGCCTGGGCAGAAGGAGTGTGATCAAAAAGTTCTTTAATCTTTGTTAAACCATCAATAATCCTGGCAACTTTTTCACCAAACATGCGGCGCATGTCATCAATGGTATAATCGGTATCTTCAACAACATCATGCAGAAGTGCGCATATAATAGATGTTTCACCAAGTCCTATCTCACCAGCAACAATTCGAGCCACCTCAATGGGATGGTATATATATGGCTCTCCACTTTTACGGCGCATATCCTTATGAGCCGAAACAGCCAGGTTGAAAGCCTTCCTAACCATTCGCTTGTTCTTCAACTCAGCCCCATTGTTCCATGCATTCAACAAGCCACGGTAACGCTTGAGAATTTCTTTTCGTTCTTGTTCTAGATCAGCGACGTACATGCAGATTTTTACTTTCTCTAATTAATATAACTACAAAAGTATCGAATAATACAATGAAAGCTCCATCATCACGTTGATTCATAAAAAAAACAAGTCAAGAGGCAAAAATGCCCTATATTTGTTCTTAATAACAACATTAAGACCTTTTCGATAATACAATACATTTCTGATGAATGCAGGTAAAGCAAATAATATCAGATGGTTAAAACGGCTTTTCTTAGTATTGGCATATATTCTCATGCTTGATTTTTCACTTTATGCTACTCATCAACGCGCTGGTGAAATAACCTATAAACATCTAAATAATCTCACTTACGAAGTAACAATTACCACCTATACCTTTGCACCTAGTGCTGCTGATCGATGTGAGTTAACCTTAAACTGGGGGGATGGCGAGAATAGCATTATCCCTCGCAGCAATGGACCGTCAGGTATTACACCTGCCGGCATATCATGCGAGCATGTTGGGGAAATGGTTGGAAAGGATATTCGCAAAAATATCTATATTGGCGTTCATACCTATCCTTCCGCTTCAACTTACAGAATATGGCTAGAAGACCCTAATCGAAATATGGGAATTCAAAATATTCCTAACTCTGTTGATGTGCCCCTTTACATTGAAACACTACTAATAATCAATCCCTTTCTTGGCAACAACAGTTCTCCGCAGCTTCTTTTACCGCCAATTGACAATGGTTGCAT
>JAEYXG010000313.1 GCA_023428585.1 Bacteroidota bacterium | reverse complement strand
ACTATTAATAAAGGTAATATCATTCTCACCAATATTTGTAACATTGGTATTAAAAAGTAAATTCACCCTACCAGTATCAACCTTTGTTTTTATAATTTCAGCATTTTTCGGTTTTAGCCGGCTTATTGTCTCACTGCGGTAGGATATAGAGACATTGTTATTATCACATAGCAGAACAGCCGATTCGATGGCTGAATCACCTCCGCCCACTATCATTATATCCTTACCCACTATTGTTTTCTCATCAAGTAACCTGTAAGCAACTTTTTCCTGCAGCTCACCCGGAACGCCAAGTTTTCTTGGGGTGCCCCTCCTTCCCAATGCTAACAGCACATTGTTTGTGGTGTACCTCTCACCTTTAATGGTTTCAATTTCAAAATAATCACCCTTATTAACTATGTTCTCGACCTTTGAATTTTCTTTAATGACAATCTCATTCTTCCTTAAGGCATCATTCCAGAGTTTCAACAATTCAGACTTACCTGTTTCTGATAACTTTACCTTCCCATATAGTGGCAGGTTCATGGTAGAGGTCATTACAATCTTTGCTCTAGGATAGGTGATGACAGTTCCCCCTAAGGAATCCTGCTCAAGTGTAATAAACCTAAGTCCATGCTTTTTTGCTGTGAGTGAAGCTGAAATACCTGCTGGTCCTGCACCAGCAATCACAAGGTCATAGTCAGAATCGTTTTTCTTTTTGATTGACTTTGCAATATTCTCGACCGCCTGTTTTCCTTGTTCAACAGCATTTTTAATTAGACCCATACCTCCCAGTTCTCCGGCTATGTAAATGCCGGGGACATTGGTTTCAAATGTCTGTTTGACATGTGGAAGCTCTACTCCCCTAGTTTCCGTACCAATCACAAGCGTAATAGCATGAGTGGGACACGCATGAAAACAAGCACCATGTCCCACACATTGGGAAGTATTAATGGTTTTCGCTTTACCATTCACCATGCCAATAATATCCTTTTCAGGACAAGCAGCAACACAGGCACCGGTCCCGATACAGCTATTCACATCAATCACCGGATGCAATGAAACGGGTTCATGCAATCCCTCCAATTTTGCTTTATCTATCTTTTCGGCAATCTTCCTTGACTTGTTATGCTGATTCCTGAGATAAAAGTAAATGACTGCGAAACACAGCAGTGCGGTAAAGGAATAGATCAGAATATTCTCGAGAATAGTTTCCATTACTTAAGGTATTCATTTCAATCGGTGGCAATCATTTCAATCGAAGACAATAACACTTTAAGCAACTCAATAAAAACCGGTATCAGTCAATCAGAAAATCCAAAGGTATCCAAAGGTAATGGTAACAGCGACATGAATCAACATAATTACCAACATTATAATAGCAAAAGGCAGATGAGCCACATGCCAGTATCTGAAAAGCTCATGCATACGCTTTAATCGTTCAATTCGGCGTTCAAGGGCCGATTCATCCATTTCTTTATTCAGTCTCCTGACTTCACTTAGTGATAACTCCCGTCCTTCAATAGTATGCGGAATCCTGATATAAATAAACCTACCAATTATTCCACTGACAAAAACAGCCACCATACTCCAGAAACTTACAGCAACAAGTCCTCCAAACTTAAAAGAAGTATGGAATAAAACAAGGATTGGACCTAACGTACATAGAAAAATGTGAAATTCAAGCCAATGTTTAAGTACCCCGACTTTATGAAGTTTGCGATTCCGCTTTCTTAACATATAAGAAGCTACACCTGTTATCATGCAAAGAGAACCAATTATTCCCAAACCATGACCCCAAACTCCGCTTGGCTTCAGACGAAGATAGTCGGGATGAAAAAACCTCTCTTCTATTTGGACCTGATAAAAGGAGATGCCTGTAAAAATCAAATATACCAATACGGCAACAACAAAAATTACCATGGAGAAAAGGTAAATTCTATGACCGGTAATTAACCTGTTATCAGCTGGGTCTATATCAGTAATATCAATATTTTCATCACTTTGCTGAAGACTGCCTTTATCCATTTAATAAGACTGATTGGTTTACGTTAACGCAAATTTATAGATTAATTGTTACAGACAGCAAGATTAAAATTACTTCAAAAGATTATATTTAAGAATCTGCATGTCTTCAATGTAAAAGGCAGGTTGTTTGACTTAAACAGCCTGCCTTTTACTCTATTCTGCCAATTTAAAGTGTAATCAGATAACTATTACTGTATAAGCAAGGGAACATTGTCGAATTTCCCTTCGGTAAATTCCTTCTGAAGTCCTTCATAAGTAACACCTCTGAAATGAAAAGTGCCTGAAATAGTCATTTTGACGCTGTCATAGGTTGTGATCACTATTTCTCCCTGTGGGCTATCATCAAACATTGAGGTGTAATCACCAAATCTACAAATATTATTATCCTGTGTATCCAGATTGTATGTTCCTGCCTGGTACCCATTGACAACTAATTGAAGTTGTTCATCCAGCGTAGCACCTGCTCCCAATATCTGCATGACCCCCATTTGAGATCCATACATGGCTTCAACCTGCAGTGGACTCCATGTGATACCATCATATTTAAGTGATAATGATGCTTTGGGATCCTCTTCTTTGTCTTTTTTACAACTGAAGGCAATGATAAGACTAAATACCAATAAAATTGCAAGCGTAGCTCTTTTCATAATGTGGTTGGTTTTAGGAATTAATTAAGACGGTTGGTTTAGGTATTCAATAGTTTGTTGAATAAAAGACAAATATATATATTTATTTGAACATCAGTTCATGTCGGGCAAATATATTTCTCCCGTCATGAATAGCATGGCTTTCCCGCCTATATGGACCCTATTACCCATATATTTACAGGTAAGTACACCTCCACGCACAGACAATTGTCGTGCAGTCAGATCATTCTTACCTAACTTTCGTGCCCAGAAAGGAGTGAGGGTGGTATGTGCTGAGCCGGTAACAGGGTCTTCATTTATTCCACATTGTGGAGCAAAAAACCTGGAAACAAAATCAACCCTTTCACCTCTAGCCGTGACTATTAGGCCTCGGGCAGGCAGTTGAGCTATTTTAAGTAGGTCAGGTACAAGTTTCTGAACATCACTTTCCCGTTTAAGAACTACAAGGAAATCTGACTTACATTTGTGCACCTCCTCAGGCATAAACCCAATGCAGTCTTTAATGATGTCCATGTCGTAATTGGTAGTAAGCGTATCAGTTGGAAAATCAAGGAATAGCATATCATTATCCCGGTATACCTTTAATTCCCCGCTCTTCGAATGAAAAATAATTTCCATTTGGTCATATTGCATGCAATTGAATAGTACATAAGCTGATGCCAATGTTGCATGTCCACATAGATCAACCTCCACAGCGGGAGTAAACCATCGTATATCGAAATAATCCTTTTGAGGTACTACAAATGCTGTTTCTGCCAAATTGTTTTCTGCGGCAATGGATTGCATGATACTGTCACTCAGAAATCCGTCAAGTATGCAGACAGCAGCCGGGTTACCGGTAAACAACTTATCGGTAAAAGCATCAACCTGATACATTTTTTTCGTTTCCATGATATTACTTTTTGAGTTTTCATTTTGGTGAGAACAAGCCGACATTAATGTCAGAATACTGATTTTCATGGATCAGGAGCCGGCGTTTACGGTCAACACCTCCACCATAGCCTGTAAGTTTTCCATTTTTACCGATTACTCTATGGCAGGGAATGATGATTGAAATCCGGTTACACCCGTTAGCATGGGCTATAGCTCTTATAGCATCAGGGGATCCCATCTTTTCAGACTGTTGTTGATAGGAAATGGTCTCCCCGTATGGAATATCCTTTAAGTTGTTCCATACTTCCATTTGAAAGTCTGTTCCGGGGGTTATTAATGAAACATCAAAATGCTTCCTTTTACCTTCGAAATACTCCTTAAGTTCCTGTTCTGTTTGCAAAATATGTGAATTCTTCCCTTCAACCACATGAGCATCAAGCAATCGTTTCAGATCTTCCAGTTCGGCATTCAATTCCGGGCGGTCGATAAATTCCAGTATACAAAGGCCATCAGTTGTGGCTCCTGCCTGCATTATTCCCAGAGGAGTCACCAACTGACAAATTATAAGCGTTGATTGGTTCTGATCCTCCTGCATACCGGGAATGTTCTTCATAAGGACAAAGATTTCCAACAAAGATAATCATCCCAGAATAAATACTAGCTGCTTAATTTGTCACTGCTTGAAGCTCATCGCTTTTTTTGCAATTTTCAACATAATATTTGAGTATATCGCTTATAGATAATGGAACGAGTGTTTTTTCATTTACTGCAATAACCATGGCATCGCACTTCTGTTCAAAAATTGTAGCCACTGATTTCCTTAAAAGCGTCTCCTTGTCAGTGGCAATAGCACCATTATGCTTCTGGATATAGATCCTTGTTGCGCTATCCTCACCAGGCCAATTAACAAAATAATCTGATTCGTTGAGCAATTCAGAATAGGAGCCCATAACATCAAAATCACCCCTGAACACGACGCGTAACCAGATTTTATTCTTTGCCTTTTTGAATTCTCCATTAACACCTATACTCGAAGCAAAAAGGTATTTGGCAATAAGTGTACCTTCTTTAAGCCGCATCTGCAATTGTGCAACATCATTACTCATTATTGAAGTGGGAACATCCTTTGTTTTCAGCTTGAATTCAATGACTGTTGCATCCTCATTTGTAAAATCTCTGATGTATCCGGTTTTTATTTGCCCGTCATTTAAAAGTATTGTACCTCTAACCCACTCAGCATGGCATGAAAATCCAAACTGCAGAAGAAAAATCATTAAAATGTGTTTCATTGGTGGAAGTCTTGGAATATAAAATTTAGTATGGCTAAATCCAGCCAACTATACTTAATTTCAATTTTCCAGAAAAGTAACCAGGTGTATATGTGGAATTTCGTTACATTCGCCTCAGGGCAGTTTCATAATCCCGACCCTGTTTGATACCATATTCAACATAGGCTCTTTTAGCCCACTTCATGGCTTCTTCAATATTACCTATATGTTCAAAGTAAACAGCCATGTTCAGGCAAGCCCTGCCCTTATTTTCAAAGGATTGTCCTTTCATGATCTCTTCCCAGGCATCGGCGGCACCTTCCCAGTCATTGGTTTCAACATGCCTGTAAGCAGATTTGAAATCAAGCTTTCCTGCACCCTTTCCCTTTTTGAAGAGCATACGGTTAACTATGAAGTATCCGGGTAAGAATCGCTCTATGTATTCTTGTCCTGCCGAATAAGCGGCCCCATGCAATGCCTTTGGTGGAACAGCAACACTCTCTCCGTTACTATGAAAAGTCACCTGACGAGAAGTTTCATACTGGTCAATTACCTTCTTAAGCGACGGGTCATATAACCGCCAATACATGAGGATATTAAAGGTCCGTTCTCGTTCAGGCCCAGCCTTTGGACCAAGTATCTTACCGAATGAGAACATATCAGAATTGGAATCAAACATCTCCAATACCAGCAAAGCATCGGCATCAGATGACTTGCATACACTTTCAACGGTTGACCAATCAAGCAGTGATGGTATTTCACGGGTTCCCGTTCCATACAATTTATGGTCAACTGGGATCACACACCTGAAATCTGAATTATCCTCAATGCGTTCAAAAGCTCCCCTGATAGTTTGTTCCGAAGCTTTTCTGTCGGATACTTCTATTTCCCCGCTTAGCACCGATTCAATGATCTTGCCCGCTTTATCGTCCTTATTGGTCAGAGACCGATTTACCAATGCTATAGTCTTGACATTGTCTGGCATATTTTCCTGTGGCGGAACCGGGTAATTAAAACTAACCATGGCATATTTACTACAACCGGATAGAACTAGAGCTAAAACAGCTATACATAAAAGGGTGAACTTTCTCATGCAGTGAAGGGTATAATATGGTGACTGATAATGATATGTAATTATACGCATAAGTTACAATAAAGTTACATCTGAACATAATTATTAATCAATAATAATACTACTCTTTTCCTTATTTTTGTAGTGATGTCAATCCGCCTGAACAATTTTACGCAATTTGCCAATGCTCTCCTTCCGCATGAGGTGTCGTACCTACTTTCAACATTTCTGGGAATGTTCCTTATTCGTTAAAGATAATTAGAGGTTTTCTATATATAAACATGGTTAACCTCATCATAATCCAGTACTTTATCCTGAGTGTTAAAGGCATGCTTATGACCTAGCTTGAAAATTATTGTGCCAGTCGAGTCTCTATCAAACAGGGAGATGAACTAACAGAAGTGTGACATAACACAACAATATGTTTGCCTCATTTATTAGCTACCAATAAAAATGATGGAAAATATAGATATCTACGCTCTTTAAAGAATTACAATTGAACAAATCTAACATTAATTCTAATAGACGATATCCCTAAACCTTAACCTTAATCAAATGAAAAACACAAGTTTATTTATAATCATCCTGTTATTAGTCGCATCATTGCTAACTTTTTCTTCATGCAACAAAGATGCTGATGATGATAAAGGATCAGCGCCAACTATAGTTAGCGTAACTGTTGCTGATGATAATACAACTGTTGAAGTTATTTTCAGTGATAAGGTTTACAAAACTGAAAGCAAAACCGGGAACCTTGAACAAGCAGATTTGACAGTAACTCTTGCAGGTGGTAGTGCTACTTTATCTGATTACACAGTCAGTCATTGGGCAGGCACTAACAAAGCAGTTATTGACCTAATCCTTGAAGGTATTGCCGACGGAACTGAATTATTAACCGTTAAACCAGCTTCATCTTCCTCTGTATTTAGTGAAAAAGGGGCTGCAATGACTGCAACAGAAGTTAAGACAGACAACCTAAATGAACTCGGCATTGTTGGTAAATGGTATTCATCAGGAGCTAACCTTTCCTCTATACTTGTTTTTGAGGGTTTTGACTCTATCTATGCCGAATTTAAAGGTGACAACACCTACCTCATTGAATCATTCAGAGCTAATGGAGCAAAAACAAATTTAACCGGTACTTTTACACAGAGCCATTCTTCTGTAACGGGAATATGGGATATCACTGTAAACCAAGCGTCACCAATAGCTCTTACCAGTGTTGGCATCTTCCAGATTTCACCATCTGATCCAATTTCAATGAAATACGAGATAGTACAGACTCAACCTGCATTACCTGGCATAACACCTCCAACTGCTACCGCTGGCTTTGGAAGTACAAGTGATGGCGCTTATCTCATGAATAATGTACAAACGTATGTTAAATTAAAGTAAAAATAGCAGGGAACACGATGTAATCTCTAAATCAGAAAAGCTATCTTGATAGTATCTTTAAAATTAACTACTTGATGTTGCAAACCATATTTATTTTGTCATGATCCCGTTTTCTAGTATCTGAGTTTTCTCTTTCACATCTTCCACAATGCCATTAACTGAAATGGTAGCACCTGAAATAGCATCGATATTCTTTCCTGTTTCAAGTTTAGCCTCTGCATGATAGCCGACAAACTGTTTCAACCAGCCTTTGGCAGTTATCTCTTGCCCATGGGAGGCTTCATAATTATACACACTCACCTGAATTACAGAGAATGAAGTATCATAAACGGTAAAATAATCGAAAAATTCAAATTCACCGGAATGTGGTCTATCAATGGAACATCCACCCACCCGGCAACTGTTTACCCTGCCTATAAAAACATACGCCAAATTTTCTCCAGCACAGGATATTTTATAGAACTTTCCATTCTCCACTTCAATAGAATTCAAATTTCTGAGTATAAGCTCTTCCTTACTATAGCTATCACACCCGGTTATTTTCTTTAAGTTGGTTTGCAATGACCTGGGATTGTAATCAGGTATCTGTTCAGTGCTAATCATGAACAACGAAGAGTAAAATGTTAGAAACAATATTAATATTTTCATGGGGTGCTTATCTGCTTTGAGGGCCTAGAACATCACTCCTATCCCTGTATTGAAAACTTTCTTGTATTCGGTTGCCAAAGCGCTCTTGGTGAACTGTAAATCAGCCTTTATCACGGCATTCCTATTTAATTTATAAGTGATTCCGGTTGTGATGATTTGATTATCGTACGCTTTATTCTGAGTGGTTTCTGCATCAACTGAATTATGTGTATTGTAATATTCATATCGCACAAATGGCACCAATTGCTGTGATGTTTCTTTAATATGCCTGAAGATATTATAACCTGCTTCCACATAATATCCTATCATTGAATTGCCCAAATCATTATTCTTTCCTTTAACTGCTGTGAATTTATTGTATTGAAGTGTGTTGGAGAACGAATTAACATAAAACTGTCCCCGTAATTCCAGCGCATTCAATTGATAACGGGCATCAACACCAAGCATGGAGATGCCAATAACAGAAGAGTCAGCACGAGCAGTCATTTGTATACTATCGTCGTGCAACTTATTGAAAAGTTTACTTTGAGATTTTCCAGAATAGCCTGAGATACCTATATTCAAACTTTTAATTCCGTAATATTCAATCTTTCCGGAAAAGCTGGGAGAATGAATATAAGCCTTTGATCCCTTTTGGCGACCTTCCCTTAATCCAACTGCCCCGTTAAATATACCTTTTGTGTCATAACCATTCAATCCGTTCATCACATAAAGTTGATATTTAAGGGATACCGGTAAAACATTACCTGAAAATCCTGCACCAATTTCACGCCAGGTGCTCAAAGAGATACGATTATCAATTACAGGTCGCTCAACACCATTAAAAGTCACTGGCTCATGGTACTCATTGATAATACCCATGGGAACCAACATTAAACCGGCTCTGAGATTAATGTATTTTGAGATTTTATGTTGCAGGAATGCCTGTTCTATCCATAGCTCCTTTGCATATTCAAACTCTATTTCACTTATAAACTGAGTGTTTTTTGTGAAATTATAACCAAGAAACATCACCAGCCTATGAAGATCAACCGTACCTGTTTCCTTCATGTCTGGTGACAATGGTTGATTATAGTGAACTTCACCATAACCACCGATGCCAAGTTTGCCATCATCATTTAACATCGTTTCAACACTATTAGCGTATTGGGTTACCTGAGCCTTTATGCTGTACGTTGAAACAATAAACAATACCAGAAGTATAAAACGTAATTTCATTGATTTGCAGTATTATAGTTAATAATATCTGCAAAGGAACATCAGTTATATCGGCTGTACAATCCCTTATACTAATGATTTTTTATCTTGCACGCCATCATTTATGATGATTGTAAAGAGTGTTTGGCTTATACTATAAGATTTTTCGATTGAGCTTCCAGTGTTTTCATTCTGCCCATTCCTGATGTCTACTTTAACATCGGTTAACCCCAAGGCTACTATAACCATTTAAGATGTTTACTCTAATGACTGTTTTCTTCGGAGGTAGAGCAACCCTAGAGCAATATCAACCAAAAAAATGGTTAAACAATCCTAAATCTCAAGTATTTCTTTTCCTGGTAATAATGCTGATTCCAACTTCATAAGGAGTCGCCTTTACTCCGAATTTATTTTCAAACTTGCTACTATTGAAAACATAGTCCCGATCATATTGATAGAACATTTCCACCATCTCCTTCATAATTGGCATAAATAGACCCATAGCACGTACCAGGTATTTTGGAACAGCTTGAAAGGAAGGTTTTCTCCCCAATCCCTTGGCAAATTCCTCAATCCATTGCTTGCCGGTGAGTGGCTCATCTGCAGTTGGTATATGCCAAATCTGGTTATAGGCGTCAGCGGTATTGCCTAGAAGTGCCGTAGCTTTACCTGCGTCAGGGGTATAAGTAAACGAATGTTTATAATTGACAGAACCCATCCAATTTGCTTTCTTTCCACTACTCAATGGTTTAATTACCGTTTGATAAAGCATGCTTGTGTTAATATCTCCAGGGCCATAATAATCAGCACACCTGGCAATTAGTGCCTTTAGATTTCCTTTCTCAACCTGAGCAAAAATCATTTTATTCAACTCCGCCCTAACCTTCCCTTTCTCACTTACCGGATTCACCGGTGTCTCTTCTGTCATGTAGCTCAAATGGCTCGAATCATACATATACATGTTATCAAAAAATACTAATTTGGCATCATTTATAATACAAGCATCAATAACATTCTGCATTATTAATGGCCATTCCCGTCTCCATACCTCCTTATTATAATCAAGTCCTGCAGTCAGATAAACAATAGTTGATCCCTTTACAGCTTTCAACACTTCCTCTTTATTTAGCAGATTAGCCTTAATCAATTGGTCATTGGGATTAATTTTCACGGGATTACGACTAACAAGCCTAATATCATTGGTATAGCTGGCAAGTGATTTGGCCGTTTCTTTACCGATGGCTCCACCGGCACCAAGTATAGTTTGCATCTTGCAATTTTTTAAAATGTGTGACTGAATATTAATAATTATAGGTTTCTTAATCAAAAACTAATCAATCAAGTTCTATATTTCCATCGGTAAATAACAGTGTTTCTATATGCTAATGCTAGAACAACGAAAACATCTAAATGTTAATCCTATCAAGATGTGTTGAATAAGTTTGGCACAATGAAAAAAATCCGGAAACCTAGCTGGGGGGCAGCAGCCATAATTCCGGATTTTATATAATACACCACTATCAATTAACCACGCAATTCAATGAACAAATGTTATACCATTTTATCTTGGTTATTGAATATCAATATATTAAATAATATTAACGGGTCAACACATTGTGAAATTGTTCTACACAGTGTTTATAAATGTAAATTTATCTATCTTTGGTGAAGTTGACTAGGGCATCATTACAGCAAGAGCAAGTTCAATAAATATTTAATATTTATTGAGCATAATACCAGTTAACAACCTTAATACAATTTATTCAATGAAACACAGGATCTGGCTTGTATTATTACTATTGCCTTGGTGTGTTCAGGCTCAATCATGGAAATCCAAACCATTCTCCCTCTCCGTACTCAATAATGCCACTTTGCTGCCTCCAGCCTCATTAACTGCCGTTTTCAATCAACCACTTCATCCGGGTATAGCTGCTAATTATGAGTTTGGTTGGCGTGAGACCAAGAGGAATCCCATGTTTCAAAATACCAACACTTTTAATCTAGGCGGGCGGGAGGTATATACAGGCAAATGGTTCCAAAATATAGGAATTAGCTGGTTTAACCATAGGTATGTTAATCACGCATTTTCACTCACTACCCATGCTGGTTATAGGAAGTATATAAAGAAATTCACCGCTGAAGTCTCATTGCATCTGGGGTATATGCATGCCCAGCTATTTACTGAGAAGTTTATAAGGAGAGATGGAATGTGGATAACGGCTTACGCTCCTTTCAGAGGGTATTTTATTACAGGTGCCGGTGTTGGCATAGGTTATGATGCCGGTTATAAATACAATATCCGGCGTTTTTTTATCAATTATGATTTCCGATTGCAAATGCCTTTTGTAAAGAATTATGTCCCTTTGCTCCCAAATGGTATCCTTTCAGTCGGTTTGCAGTTCACACTTTTTAAAAAACAGGAAAGCGGTCAATCGCCAGCCCCAACAAGATTACCATGTCCAGAATCATAGGTCTTATTATAATTCTTTTATTGTTTCAGGGTTGCAGGAAGGATGAAATTAAGAAGCCTTCAATGCTTAATTGCCCTCTTGATGTTGAATCAATATATAAAGTCAATCCTAAGAGTAATTATTATCAATTGCTTATTGAGAAGTATGTAAGTTATGGCTTGCCTGGTGTTAGCCTGCTTATTAAAGATGATAACGGCTTTTATATTGGGGCGGCAGGAAAAGCAGATATTGCCGATGAGATTCCAATGCAACCATGCCATATTTCCAAAATTGCAAGTGTCACCAAAATGATGCTTGCAACAGCTATTCTTCGTTTACAGGAGAAAGGAGTACTGTCGTTAAATGATCCTGTGAGTAAATATATCCCTGATAATATTCTCAATAAGATCAGTAATGGTAACAAGCCATTAACAGTGAGAAATCTGCTTAATCATACTGCGGGGCTGTATGATGTTATTGACGATAATGGCTTTTATCTTCAAGTGCTCAATGATCCGTCAAAGAAATGGACAGCCGATGATCTGCTTGAATATGTGTATAATAAGGATGCTGCCTTTGAATTCAACCCCTCTGATACAGCCGGATACTCCAATACCAATTACCTGCTTTTGAGCATGGTGGTTGAAGCTGCAACAGGCGTTCCTCATGCCGAAACGCTTCACAATGAAGTTATTGATCAATTAGGGCTTACTGATACTTACTACTACTGGCATGATCCATTGCCTGAATCAGGCATTGCACAGGGTTACTTTGATCTCTTCAACAATGGCAATCTTGAAAATCTCACCCAGTGGAATACTGGAAGTGGCAATGGTTATGGAGGTGTTTATTCTACTGTGTGGGATATGTATCTATATGCAGATGCTCTTTTTGTTCAGAAAACCTTACTCACTCAAGCCTCACTTGATGAAATGCTGACTTTTCACCCCGATATCGAATCAAGAAAACAATTAGGGGTAGGATGTTTCAAGGATTTCATTGATATTGGTGATCCTTCTCGTGATTACGCCTATGGCCATCGCGGAAGGGATTTGAGCTATAGTGCCGACCTGTTTTATTTTCCTGAACACAATACAATCATGTCACTAATCGTGAATTATGGCACAGATGGTAACAGTTCCCTCAGACCTGTATTTCTCGAAATGAGAGATGAAATAGCAAAAATTATAATTCAGGAATAAATTCTCTCTACCTCTTACTTTCATAAAATAATCAATCAACAGAATTTAATTAAAGGTGACTTTCCCATTGATCCTAATTTCAATATTTTTGCAGCTCGTTAAATAAGAGATCTTGATAGATTTTATAAGTATCGTTCTAATTGCATTTGGGTTATCTATGGACTCGTTTGCCGTTTCAGTGAGCAGTGGTCTCATGTTACCTGAGATACGATTTAAAAAAGCCATTATAATAGCATTTTCATTGGCATTCTTCCAGGGGCTTATGCCATTGATTGGATGGTTGGCAGGCTTTGGCTTTCAGGAATATGTAAAACCGGTCGACCACTGGGTGGCATTTATTCTTCTTGCCTTTCTTGGTTTCAAAATGATCTGGGAAAGTACAAAGAAAGAAGAGGATCGAACCACTACCAACCCCTTGGAAGCCAAAGTGCTTGTCACCATGTCATTGGCAACAAGTATTGACGCCCTTATAGTTGGAATGAGCCTCGCTTTTGTTCAGTCCTCAGAGGTTTCAATTTGGAGAAAAATATTAATCCCGGTTTTGATAATCGGTACCGTTACATTTATAGTTTCAATGCTGGGAATCCTTTTTGGAAAAAAAGTAGGTAATCGCTTTGGGAAACGTATGGAAATGATAGGCGGAGTAGTATTACTGTTCATCGGCTTTAGAATCCTTATTGAACATCTTTGGTTATAATGATTACCACTCCTGTTTTCCCCCAGATTCAGCTCTCTTTTTCAGTTGATTCAGTACTATCTCAAGGTTGCTTTGATTATGGAATCTGCCTAATTCAAATGATATCCCTGGCTCTTTAATTCAGTTGCCCTGAACGAGTTATACTTTTCAGACTCTAGTGGATAATCCCAACATCCCAGACTATGATACATTTCTCCACCAAAGCCAATTTTAAACTTGTACAAACCATACATGGGGTGTGATGGATCGGGCCTTGGAGATATACCAAACATATCATATTCAGTACATCCTCTGGCCTTTGATATCTTGATAGCTTCCCATTGCAAAGCATAGGTTGCCATTAAATTCCGGTGTTCGGAAGAAGAAGCTCCATACAAGTAGGATCCCCTGTTTCCGGTGATGATGAGAAACATTGCAGCAAGTGGCTGCTTTTCGTATTCGGCAACAAGTAACATTACCTCAGTAGGCGACTGTGAATTATGCTCATTGGCAGCCAAAACAGCTTTAAAATACTTGATGTCATTCAGGAATAGGTTATTCCTTTGGGCTGTTTCCTTATACAGCCTATACCAGATATCAATGCTTTCCATACCGGCATCCCTCACGGTCACTCCTTTTCTTTCAGTAAGTCCTATATTATACCTTGTCTTTGGTTTCATCCTCTTAAGAATATCATTCTGATCATTTCGAAGATTAATATATACCGTGTTGGTAGGAAGAACATTGGTGAATGCTTTCCTGAAATTCCAGTTTACGGTGTTAAAATTAAACCTTAATTCCTGGCTTGAGATTTCAGGTTCACCCTTCCAAAATCCATCTATATCATAGAAGTCTTTTCCCTTAGCCCAATATGATTCCCAGCATAGGTCATATCTGATCATTATGCAGTCATTACCAAGGAAAGGTCGGATACTTTCGGATAATTCTTCAAGAAATAGCCCCTGAAATTCATCTTCAGGCTGCAACTCAGGGCCATATGGAACATAGGCTATAGAATGATATCTATCAATCTGCTGCTTAATAACTAGCAGGTCAGATACGATAATTGAATCCTGGCTTATTCCATTATAGAGAAAAGAATCTTTTGATTTAAAATTGATGGCAATGGTAGTTGCGCCCAGCTTTTTCTTTACTACCGACCAGAAGGTTGTCTGTTGAACAATTGGAGTAGCATATAGTTGCTCAATATCCTTCTTATAAATATCTGTAAGCATTTCAAATAATAATTAATAAATATAATGTCACCTGAAGCCAGGTAACCACATAACTATATCCCGGTTTTTTAAAAGTTTAATCATGGCACAAAGGTAAGAATTATAAGTGGGATCCCCCTGATACATTTAGCTAATATCCTTTTTGATAGGTATTTAGATTGACTGTTATGTCAATCAGAAGTTATTTAGAGGTTGCCTGGTTGGGGTTGCAAAATCGCGGGGTGTTCTGAGTGCTTGTTATAAGTGGACTATTGGTCACTTTAAGTAATTTTATTCACTGCAGCCGAATAATGATTAATTTTGCACTCTTAAAATTTTTAACAGATTAGAGGGTTATATGACTGATAACAAACCGGAGAACGACATCAAGACGCCTGTCAACTTCATTCACGCTATTGTAGAAG
>JAEYXG010000254.1 GCA_023428585.1 Bacteroidota bacterium | reverse complement strand
CGCAGAAGTGAGTCCCGGTATATTGGTAACTTTTACAATCTCTTCCCAAATATCGTCAGGGTGTTTGATATGAGGCCTCCACTGCCGGTAATACTCGCCCCCATTGGCAGCAATCAGGCTATCCTTGGGAAATATCCGGAAGGACTCCTTGGCAGGATTGTATTTCCCACCGCTTTTGAGCAGATAGTTGCCATCCCTGTCAACCTTAAACTGCATGCGGTGACCATTTTCCTCCAATATATATTCGGATCGGTAATTGATGGTGTTCTCAAACATCTGGACAGGTGCTGGGTCAAGCGACGAATTCACACGTCCCCATTTACCTACGGCCATTTCCACCTCAGGTATTGCCGACAATCGCTTGTCGAGTGTTTCAATATACTCCAGATTCTTGCTGATACTGGAGTGCGGCATACTGGTTGGCATCAAAAGGAAGGAGCCTTCATTCAGTGATGGCATAAACTCCTTGCCCGTTCCCGGGAAAGCCTTTACAGGGCCCTGCCACAGCGCAGTTTCCCTGAACGACTTCCATCCAATCTTTTCCATGCCATTGGCCGTAAACCCAAATACTTTGTCGAATCCCTGCCATGCAAGGAGTCCGAAAAGCAGGGTAAATGCCGGCAGTAACAGGAACTTCCATTTGTGCGCAAGTCCCCACCGCAGTATTGGTTCGTAGTAACGCACCAGCGACATGAGCGCCAGGAGGATCACCGCGATAATGACACCGACAAAAAGATAATTGACGAAGGCTGAATTGTGTGCACCCAGCGGCAGCCATTCAACGGCCAGGTAATACACAGCCACCAGCACGGTAATGGCAATGTTGATGTAATTTGTGTATTCCTTCCTTGATTCCGGCCAACGGTGATCAAGCAGGTTATTGATTCCTACGAGTATCAATGCTACTGCGGCCCATGTTCCCCAGGCTATGATAAAAAACAGGCCTGCAGCAATTAGGATGTAGTTCAGATTCCTTCGTGCCTTTTTGGTATCGATGCGGATATTGAAGAACAGGTAGACAAGGGTGGGCAATACAATTATGCCCAACAGGAATGCCGACACAAGGGCGAATGTTTTTGTGAAGGCCAGCGGGTGAAACATCTTCCCTTCCTGTGCTTCCATTGCAAATACGGGCAGAAAGCTCACAATGGTGGTTGCAATGGAGGTTACAACAGCTGCTCTCACTTCAGTGGTAGCCTCATAGATTACAGATAGCAGTTTCTTGCCCCTGATGCCTTCGTTTTCAGGCATCTCAAGGTGCCGTAGAATGTTTTCAACGTCCACTATGCCTATGTCAACCATCACGCCAATGGCAATGGCAATACCCGATAAGGCAACCACATTTGCATCCACTCCAAAGAATCGCATCAGTATGAAAGTCATCAATACCCCAATGGGCAGCAGGGCCGCCACTATCAGTGATGCCCTGAGGTTCAGCACCAGAACGATAATGACAATGATGCTGATGAGTATTTCATGCGATAGAGCCGATTCAAGGGTGCCTATTGTTTCCTTAATCAAACCGGTTCTGTCATAGAACGGAACAACGGTAACCTTTGAAATAGTACCATCGGCCAGTGTTTTCTGTGGAAGCCCGCCTTCAATTTCCTTGATCTTGTCTTTCAGATTGTTGATTACCTCCAGGGGATTGGAACCATACCGGGCAACTACCACCGCACCAACAGCTTCTACTCCTGATTTATCCAATCCACCGCGACGGGTCGCAGGTCCGAAGGAGGTTACGGCAATATCCTTTATGCGGACAGGAATATTATTGCGCACTGCCACCACTGAATTCTCCAGATCACCAAGGTTCTTTACATAACCCAATCCCCTGATAATGTATTCAACGCTGTTCAGTTCAATGGTTTCAGCACCTATGTCGAGATTGCTGTTACTAACGGCATTCATCACATCCATCACAGTAACGCCATATGCCTTCATAGCCTCAGGATTTATATCCACCTGGTATTCTTTGGTGAATCCTCCCACTGAAGCAACCTCTGAAACGCCTTCGGCTGTAGCCAGTCCGTACTTCACATAGAAATCCTGAATGGTCCGCAATTCCTCGGGACTCCAGCCACCAGCAGGCAAGTCTGTTTCAGGATTCCGGCCTTCGAGCGTATACCAGTAGATTTGACCGAGAGCCGTAGCATCAGGGCCAAGTGTCGGCGATACACCCTCAGGCAATGTGCCGGGAGGCAGCGAATTGAGCTTTTCAAGTATGCGTGTACGGCTCCAGTAGAATTCAACATCATCCTTGAAAATGATATAGATAAACGACATGCCGAACATCGAGGTACTCCTGATAGTCTGCACCCCCGGTATCCCAAGCATGGCAGTTGTAAGCGGATAGGTCACCTGATCCTGAATATCTTTGGGCGATTTTCCCATCCACTCAGTTGCCACAATCTGTTGGTTATCGCCAATATCGGGAATGGCATCAACAGGCACCGGGTTGCGTGGGATAAAGCCGGTGTTCCAATTAAAGGGAGAATAACTGATTCCCAAGCCAATAAAGACAATCAGGAATAGATAGGTGAGCAGCCTGTTCTCCAGGAAATATTTGACCAGTCGGTTAAAAATCATACTTCAGTATTTTAAAAATTAGAATTCAGGAGCAACTGCCGTACAGGCACGAACGACAGCTGCTTTTTCTGAGTTTATTGTTTTTTACTTGTTAACTTCTTCAGTCCGTTCATATTTGCAGCAGCCTGGCAATGCATTATAAACTTTATCGTCTGCCTTGAACTTTTCGTTGTCATATCCGGCATCAGCTATTAGTTTTAAAACATTATCGCCGGTAATTAGATTGGAGTCATAGGCAAGTGTGAGGATTTTTGTTTCAATATCCCATTTTGCCTCACTAACGCCCATCACTGAAGCGGCCTTTTCAATAGTGCTCTTGCACATACCGCAATTACCAGAAACCATATAAGAACTTGTTTTCAGACCAGTAATGTTGAGGTCGCTCTGGTTAATTATATTATCGGATTTGGAGGTAGCCGATGCTTCCTTTTTAGCATGATCATGACCTGTAGCACCCATTTTGCAATTATCGTTCTGGGCGAAACCCACCATACTACTGCACACCATCATTGTTGAGGTGGCAAAAATCAATTTTGCGATTTTCATAGTTAAGAATTAAGAAATTAATAAATGTAATTGTTCCGGGATCGAATGAGCAACAGTTTTGTACTCATTTAACTGCAGGAGAGTAATACAAACTACTGCAGGCTCCTACACCGGTGGTAAGAGATATCGTAATGACACACCAATTCCCGGCAAGGGATTACCGTGTCAAAGGATGACAGAAGGATCAGATACGGAAAGTACAGAGGCCGGATAGTGATACAGCTCCGGCTTCAAGGTCGCCGGGGGGGCTTCCAGTGTAATAATAAGAAGATGATTCATTTACCTCAGAAATAAGGATTCCTGCAGGTACATTCAAAAATACTGTGGTTAATTCGGGTGATAGATTGAAATGGAATGTGGCCGGGGTGTAATCCTTATCGGTTGAATAAACTGCCATTTCATTATGGCAACAGAATGGATTCAATACGTCTTCACCGGGTATATTCGCAGCATCAGGCATACCGCACGTGGCGTGCTCCCCTGAAAACGACATTTTAACGGCAGCAATGCTTCCACCGCAAATATGGGTAGAAATAGCAGGATGCATCCCCGATAAGAGGATTAAAACTGCTGATAATATGGCTACTGCTCTTTTCATTGAAAGCTATAAACGCACAAAACTAAAATTAGTTGCATTATATCGCGCCGCATCCAAATGAATTAACACGAATTTAACAAAAGTGAAAGGTTATTCTATGTAGTTCAAAGTGGTTCAAAACCAAGTATGCAATACTCTGTCGTTCTTTTTAATTGAAATAGATCTTTTTTGAAAGCGTGATACCTAATCTGAATGCATTGGCCAGTTGCAGTCCGTTGAAGTATCTGTATAAGGGGATATCGGCTTGAGCCCTGATACTCCAGTTGTGGATAATCTCACTCTCAATTTGTGGCGACAGATAAATAATCTTGTAGCCGCTGGCATCAACCGTCTGTCCTTCTTCACGCGTGGCATGTCCACGTAACTCACCCTGCAACTGCACTGCCGGAATGAAATACTTATTCATCCGATAAGCTGATGCAATGGATAAATTGTAAAGATTGCCATACCTGTAATAGAAATTTTTTGATTCAATCAACTGAGGGAATTCTGCACCTATGGAACCAAAAAAGGAGAGGTTTTTCTCTACGAGCGTTTTGCTCAATGACAACAAACCCGTATACACTAAGCTTCCTGACGATGGCTGAAGTGTAATGGGCAGTTTCACTCCGTCAATTTCTTGATCAAACACTCCCACAGGCAATCTAACGCCTGCCACAATGTTTGATTCCATTCCCCGGTAAGTGTTTTTGTAAAATCTGTAACGCACACTTGCTGAAAGATCACCTAATCCATATCCACGGTCATCGGGAATAGGCTCAGGATTCAGCTGCTTCTTCGACAGGAAATACCCTGTTTCAGCCTGAATGGTTATAAATCGGTTCAAACCATAGCCAATCTTTATATCCATGTATGAAAAGCTGGCCGGCGATTCAAAAGGTACCTCTTCAATTTTGTTTCCTGAAAAATATTTATCTGAATAACCGTATTTATAAGTAGTCCACACCTGCATGGACTTAGCTCTCATTGATACTTTATCACCGAATGCAAAGGAGCTGGGATTCCCGGCACTGCAGCACTGTCCGTATGATTGACCAATGGCAAGTAATATAACAGTTGTAATCAGCAGGACTGTTCTACTGATAGTAAGCAGGGTGCTATTCATTTATTGTCGTAATATGAGGTGATTCTGATGTTTATATCCTGCGATACACTCGTACTGTCGTTGTATACCCTGCAGGTAATGGTATTCAGTCCAATACAGCATTGTCCGGCAGCATATTTAACCGTGTCGCCGCTTCCGCGCAATGTCCC
>JAEYXG010000138.1 GCA_023428585.1 Bacteroidota bacterium | reverse complement strand
TCCCGACACAGTCGGGAGGGTCACAGAATCAATGAGATTGAAATATTGGGAGCATAGCTCAGCTGGTTCAGAGCATCTGCCTTACAAGCAGAGGGTCACAGGTTCGAATCCTGTTGCTCCCACAAACAGAAAAGCCACTTCTTGTGGCTTTTTTGCATTTAGGCTTTTAACTGAGAGCTGAAGCTGGTTCAGGGCATCCCGACACAGTCGGGAGGGTCACAGGTTCGAATCCTGTTGCTCCCACAAACAGAAAAGCCACTTCTTGTGGCTTTTCTGCATTTTGTATGATTATAACGTTATTATGGTTCTGCAACTGGAGTTACACTAATTTCTTTCTCAAAGCGCCCATCCATAATTCTTCTGAAGAGTTTATTGTCAGATGTCCAGTAGTATAGAAACTCGCCATCAGTAGTAATGTCGGCATTTTTGCCACAGTAAAACAATTCTTGATCAAGCTTCATATTTGTTTTTATTCTCCGCAAATAGGAGTCCCTGGTATAATAAACCCATCCATCATGGACAAATAACACCATATCATTCTCTGTTAGAGGCAGTTTTTTCAATCTACCGTACTTCTCAGCCAAAATATCAAATGCATGGTTTTGGTTATTACCCTGACTTTGTGATCGTTGCAATTCCTTCATCATCTCCTTTTGTGGATCATAAGAGATATCCAGACTAAACCAGCCTGAGGGATGTGATTCGCGATTTTCAAATATATCAGGGACATACTTGAAATTCAGAGGCTCCTTTGGATGGGCATATATGCAGACATATACCTTCTTTTCCTGATGATCAAGAATCAGCTGAGATGTATTCCGATAGATGGAAAAATACTCTTCCTTCTTTTTGGTTTCCCTGTTATAGGTGAATAGTCCTCCACCACCATCAGGCTGTTGAATATCTTCCCAGTTATGATTATAAACGATATGTTCATCATCAACAACCATTGAATAAATAGAATTTACATCAAACAGCTTATCAATGGTTGCATTTGACTTTTGTGTAGCTTGTGAAAATATAGCTTTATCATTTACAATATAAAAAGCCAACCCATCATGATTTACAATCAATGAAGCTATATTGTCCCTGTCATTCAGCAAGGAACGATTCATATTATCGGCCGATAATCTATAAAGACCCGGCTTTGTGTTTTCATTTGAATTGTAGTAATAGATTGAGTTACCGGTGACATTCAAACAACGTGGATAGTCATTGTTCAGACGAGTGAGGAACTGTCCGTTTCTCATTACTTTATATAGCATATTACTGTCGGCTCTGTTAGCAAAGAAGATCCACTCACTTTGAGCACTCAGTTTATCCTTTCCTGATATACTTCCCCAATGTTTTGGCTCTGATACCATGACTGTGCATTCATTGGATTTGACTCCAGCATTATCCTTCACATAAATAATGGTATTTCCTGTGGCAACGGGCGTTACAACCCCCTTGGAACTAACGCGGGCCACCTCTGGATTTGATGAAATCCATTCAACCTCTCCAACTTCCCTATTTTGAGATTTCCTGATTTCAAGTGTTTCTACTTTACCTTTTACGAACAATTCCAACCTGGCTGGTGATAAAAACAGTTTGTAATTTCGAGCCTGATTGTCATCAGTTCCGTTTGATTGCTCGGTATCGGCATTACGCTTCACCCGGGTTCTTGGTTCTTGCGCTCCTGCCTGCAGCAGGAATATTGCAAGTGCAATAAACAGTAAGATTTTTTTCATTGTCTATACATTTAGGTTGCCTTTATTCAAAGATAAAATAAATTACTTTTGTTGCCGTTTAACAAAATCCATTGTTAACTCTCATTAATCAAATTTCTCTTTAAAAGTCATATTCATGCTTTGTATTATACGTCAGGAAACCGATCCTTATTTCAATATAGCTGCGGAAGAGTATGTATTGAAGCATTTCAGTGAGGATTGCTTTATGTTATGGCGCAATGAGCCATGTATAATTGTAGGTAAACACCAGAATACGCTTGCTGAGATTAATATTGATTATGTTAAGAAAAAGGAAATTAAGGTAGTACGCAGGTTATCGGGCGGCGGGGCGGTATTTCACGATTTGGGAAATCTGAATTTTACTTTTGTTGCCAATGCAGAGGCGGGAAGCAATATGGTGGATTTTCATAAATTCACGAAGCCTATTCTGGATGTGCTTAAAACACTTAATATAAACGCAGAGTTCTCAGGTCGGAATGATCTGGTAATAGATGGACGCAAGTTTTCAGGCAATGCCGAGCACGTATACCGCCAAAGAATACTACATCATGGAACACTGCTCTTTTCATCTGTGATGTCAGATCTGGTGAATGCGCTAAATGTAGATCCGTCGAAATTTACCGACAAAGCCGTAAAGTCGGTGCGCAGCCGCGTTACCAATATCAGTGAACACCTGGCATCAACCCTTACGGTGCTTGAGTTCCGTGATCTGATAATGCAACATATCATCGATTCAACACCCGGCGCTACGGTCTATTCATTTACACAAGAAGATATCGATAATATAACGAAGCTCAGTGCTGAAAAATATGCAACTGCTGAATGGAATTATGGCACATCGCCCAATTATACTTTCAGAAAGAAGCTTAAAACAGCAGGTGGACATATA
This sequence comes from Bacteroidota bacterium, assembly GCA_023428585.1. Lineage (GTDB taxonomy): Bacteria > Bacteroidota > Bacteroidia > Bacteroidales > Lentimicrobiaceae > Lentimicrobium. Next base: position 2,657 of record JAEYXG010000138.1, on the reverse strand, counting down.
GAAGTTGCCCTGGTAGTAGAAAACGGTATTATACGACAAGCACGGTTTTTCGGAGATTATTTTCACATTCAGGACCCTGCAGATATAGAAGCTGCAATAGTAGGAGCACGTCATGAAGAAGGTGATTTACTAAGTCGGTTTGCTTCTTATTCTCTTCAGGATTATTTCCTGAATATTACCGAGGAAGATTTGATCAGCGCATTGATATAATCTTTGTACTTTTGAAATTCACAAACCGCTTTAATTAAGAACAACCTTATTTGAAGCGGTTTTCAAACAAGTCAACTCAATTTATTATGTTCAGGATAGGTCAGGGTTATGATGTTCATCAGCTAGCTGATAATATACCATTTGTGCTTGGAGGCGTTAACATTCCATGGAACAAGGGCAGTGTAGGCCATTCAGACGCTGATGTTCTGATACATGCTGTTTGCGATGCCTTGCTTGGAGCTGCAGCACTGCGTGATATAGGTTATCATTTCCCTGATACTGATGATCAATACAAGAATATTGATAGTGGAATCCTATTGCGCAGTGTGGTGGAATTGTTAAGCAAACACGGCTATTCAATTGGCAATGTTGATTGTACCATTACTTTACAGGAACCAAAAATAATGCAATATATTCCGAGAATGCAGAAAAATCTTGCCACATTGATGGATGTTCCGGCAACTTTTGTAAGTGTAAAAGCTACAACAACCGAGCATCTCGGATTCATAGGCCGTGGAGAAGGAATTGCCGTTTTGGCCATAGCTTTGTTGTATACAGTGAATGAATAAAACCCGAATGAATATACGCTATGTTACCCAGGAGTTCATCAACAAGTCGCTGTGGGACCAGTGCATAAAGAAGGCTGTCAACGGCCGGGTATATGCATATTCCTGGTATCTTGACATCATGGCCGACAACTGGGATGCTCTCATTATTGGCGATGAGACCTATGAGACGGTATTTCCTCTTACATACCGCAGCAAGTATGGCATTTCATATCTGTATCAACCCTTTTTTACCCAACAACTGGGAGTTTTTTCAACAAAACAGATTACACCTGAACTGATCAATGACTTTCTGCAAGCCATACCGCGGAAGTTCAGGTTTGCGGAAATTAATCTGAACACACTTAACAAACCAGATCAAAACAGGTGGACAGCAGTGGAGAATACCAACTATGAACTTGATTTGATTGAGGCATTTGATCCCATCTATAAACGATTCTCCACAAACATTAAACGGAACGTCACCAGAGCCGAAGAAAAAGAGATCAAGGTATCAGATACCGTTAACCCCGAAGCGATTGTAAAGTTGTTTCGCGAAAACAGGGGCGCATCGTTGTTAAAGCTAAAGGATCATGACTACAGGCGGCTTCTGCAGTTGGTCTACCATGGGATGCATAAGCAAATGGCCTTCTGTTATGGGGCGTATACTGTAACCAATACCTTGTGTGCCGGGATGATCATCATCATAAGTCACCACAAGGCCACCTTTCTCTTCTCGGCCACAAATGCTGATGCACGTGAAAGCGGTGCCATGTCCATGCTAATAAGCCAGTTCATCTATTCAGCTGCAGGCAACCACCTTACGCTTGATTTTGAAGGATCAAATGATCCGCAACTTGGGCGCTTTTACCGCAGTTTTGGTGCTGAAAAGACTGTTTATCCCTCAATTACCATCAACCGCCTACCCTTTCCTGTTAATTTAACATTTAAGCTGTACAAGAAAATAAGAGCCCGTCGTACATCAAGTGAATCTTAACATTCACTGCAGCTTTTAACGATTATTTAACATTGCCAACCATTTTTATTTGAACATTCACATGATGTTATCGTTTGGTTTATAACATGATAGCCACTCGGTTTGACATCTAATTCACATCTATTTATTCATATATTCTTATTCACACGCACATGAAAAGATTTACTCTGACTTTACTGGTATTGGTGTTTGCCGGCATTACTGCCGGCGCTCAGAACCTACACAATTCCTCTAATGCGGTATCTTTGGAGAATGAAGCCAATACCACTACAGGCTGGACAGGTGCTGCAACCCTGACCTCCGATGCCACTAATCCACAGAATGGTTTATATGCCATGCTCATCACTGTGCAGGGATCAGGCAGAGATGCTCGTTACAACTTCAATGCAACTGTTGGCGCCGTATACAATATTACTATTTGGGCAAGACGCGGAACAACCTTCAATAGTCCTGCATTTGCCAATTGGATAGGCTTAAGCGGCTTTGCCACTACCAACATTACCAGTCAGAACTGGACACAGTACAACTGGACTGTCACCGCTACTTCACCAACACCTTCCATACGTGTTTATGCAGGTCCTATTGGGGCTGGTAATGGCAATCAGGTTTTGATAGATGCGGTTTCCATTCTTCCACAGGCTCCTTCTGATGCGGAAGCCCCCTCAGTCCCCACCGGCTTGCTGGCCTCAAACATTACCACAGAATCAGTCACCATCAGCTGGAGTGCATCAACTGACAATGTTGCTGTTACCGGCTATACCATACGGCGAAATGGAAATGTAGTGGGAACTGTGGCAGGCAATGTACTTACCTACCAGTCGACGGCCCTTACACCCGCAACTCTCTATACTTTTACAGTATCAGCCTTTGATGCCGCCGGTAATAACTCAGCTCATAGTACAGCT
>JAEYXG010000024.1 GCA_023428585.1 Bacteroidota bacterium | reverse complement strand
GGGTGTAGCAGAACAGGGAAAGGTTTCAGAATCGAATTATGAAGAAAAGACACCCGGTTACCTTATAACGGATATGTCAGTCACTTATATGCCATGCCGGTTCGCTACATTGATAGTAGGAAGTGATAATATATTCAATGTTGCATACTTCGATCATTTGAATAGAAAAATGTTAGGAAGTGAAAACAAACTCTATGAACCGGGAAGGTCTTTTTATGTGATGATGAAAATCAATTTCTAAAGAAGCAAGTACAACGATGTTGGATATTCCTAAACATATTTTCTTTATCATAATCGGTATAACTTCAATTCTGCCGTCATGTAAAGAAGACCATCCGGATATAGAGCCCAATAAGCTAAAGATTCACTTTAAGCATGAGGTGGATGGGCAGGGATTTCAGGCCAATGAGTTAATTTATGAGAATGCTGCTGGAAACAAGTATGAAATTAGTGAAGTAATGTACTTCATTTCAGATCTGGTATTGTATCATTCCGATGGTTCAACCGTAAAACCTGATGGATGGAACAATATTCACTATGTTGATTCAAAGATTCCCTCAACTATGGAATGGTGGTGTGGCGATGATATCCCGGCAGGAATCTACAACCGAATTTCATTCACCTTTGGCATAAAAAGTGAAAGGAATAAATCATTTATGTTTGTAAATCCACCGGAGGTTAATATGTCATGGCCTGAAGTATTGGGCGGAGGCTACCATTATATGATGATGAATGGTTTCTGGTTGGATACTCTTGGTGTGCGAATGCCCTTTAACTTCCATCTTGGAATCGGACAGATATATGAGAATAATTCAGGTGTGGTAGCCGATATAATAGGATTTATTGATAACAGTTTTACAGTTAATCCAAATGGTGAGATGTTTGATGTTTCGGATGAAGGTACTACCACAATAAACCTTATTATGGATATAAACAGTTGGTTTGAAACACCTGTAATATACGATCACAACAGATTTGGCGGAGCAATTATGCAAAATCAGGAAGCTATGCATATCGGTTGCCTTAATGGACAAGATGCTTTTTATGTAACAAACTGATTATGTGTGTTGTGATATAAAAACAGCCTAAGGTTAATTAGCTGATGTAGAATATTTCCCCGCTACGAGGCATTATTCCTTTTTGCTAAAAAATAAATGCGTAGGTTGAATTTTTTTGGCTAATGATCTACAAAAAGTTAAGGCTCATGAATCCTTAGGTGAACAGCAGGTTTTGCTAAAATCCCGGTTAGAATATACAGCTACAGATAACCTTTGGCACGTTATTTTAATACTAGTAACATACGATTTGCTATAAGTTGGATTGTATTGTTAAAAGCTGCATCACATGAAGATATTTCTAACATTTACACTTGCTATACTCTCAACAAACATACTAATAGGAGCTCCTTTTGAAAAAGAGCCTCTTGATAAATTTTCTGTTCAGGCATTGGACAAGAATATCACTTTCATTTCTTCTGATTTACCACAGGACTCCACATCGCAAAAACCAGATGCTGAAGTTGCCACAGATGATAAGATTAGTAACGTTAATAGCAGCTATCTGAATTTTCGTTCACTTGAAAAGGGGCGAAGGATCTTAGAGAAAAAGTATAGATTATACACCTGATTGTCATTGAGAAATACCTCTTCCAAGTAAAGGGTTTTACTTTGCCAAACTATCAAAAATAACAGTTTCCTATTTTTTTTATATAGTGCTACTAATCTGGTACAAGACATTAGTAGTATTTACTATTGGTTGAAATTATAAGATTTAGTATCAAAGTAAAACTTTATGTTTCAGGAAAAATTGATCTTTCGAAATTTCCATCCAAAGGAAATATTTTGTATATTGTGCTACTCAACAAGACTTGCATTTTTTAATTAGGGTCTTTAGAGGAAATAATGTTTCAATATTCATTAAAAACAAAGATCATGTTATTAGACAACATTACCAAGTTGGTTCAGGAATATGCTGATGATGCTATTATTAAGAACCCCGCGGTGCCCAACGAGAAGAATGAAGATGCAATTAAGCAAACTGCTGCTTCACTCATGAATCAATTATCAGGAAAGAATTCATCTATTGACCTGGGTGCCCTGAAAAAGTTTTTTGATAAAGATGACGACATTTCTCAAAATCCTGCAATTGGCAAGATAACTGATGGAATTGCCGGTGATCTGATGAAGAAACTTGGCATTGATGGCGCGGCCGCCACTGGGATAGTGAACAAAATTGTACCCGTAATCCTTGATAAGATCAAGAACAAGACAAATGATCCTAATGATAACGATTTTGATCTTCAGGATATTCTCGGAGCAATAGGAGGTCAGGGTAATATTCTAAACACTATTAAGAATATATTTTCAGGTAAGAATTAAATAAAGTAAAATCTAAAGTTATGGCAGTTTTAAAAGTAATAGAAGTACTGGCCTCTTCTGAAAAGAGCTGGGAAGAAGCAACAAAGGAAGCAGTAAAAGTAGCAGCAAAAACAGTTAAAGGCATTCGCTCTGTTTATATTCAGGATATGAGTGCTGTGGTGAATGATGCTAAAGTTACTGAATTCAGAGTAACAGCTAAAATAACCTTTGAAGTATTGAGTTAATCTTATTACAAGAAATTGACTTGATTTAAATGGAATACCCGGCAGATGGTGATATAGAAACATTTCTATAAGCCCTCTACCGGGTATGGTTGTGTACCTACACTTTATTATTTACTCACTAATCTCACAAATACTTCAGCTTGATTGAAGGCGCTAATTATGGTTTTGGCTGCATCTCCACCAATCATATCGGCGAAAGCAGGTGCATTCATACGGGAAACCCAGATGCTGCCGTCAGACTTCTCATAAACTGAAAGACGGCATGGCAGCATTGGAGATGCACTACGCAGATTATCCTTTT
>JAEYXG010000004.1 GCA_023428585.1 Bacteroidota bacterium | reverse complement strand
ACAATTCCTACAGCCGATTATTTTATCTGATAATGAAATATTAGAGAAGAGGGTTGAGTGACTAACTGCTTTTGGGCACTTGCAAAACTTGTAATTCTCTTGTTTAATGTTGTTTATTGAGCTGCCTGCACCTGTTGCAGATGAATATAACTTAGTTTGTCTTTAAACTCTTCATAGTTCAGATCTGACTTTACTTTTACCACTTTTGTTTCACCGGGTAGGATGTCGAAGAAATTATCAGAAAATGTGAACGCATTCCCTTCACTAATAAGCATCAGATTTTTGCAAAGTTTCTTAGTGGAAATTTCCAATTCAAACATACCCGGTTTTTGACCAATATACATATTCAAATCAGGGTAAGGAAGTTGGAGGTTCTTGGGCGATTCCAGATAAAGGATATCTGAGTCGATAATCCTTTCATTCTTCACGAGAGTAATTAATATCAATGCACCTGTCTTATTTTGCACTGCCGGTATTTTACTCAGGTCGATAGAAGTTAAGAGTTTTGCCGAGTTGGATGGCATAGTTACTGCGAATGACCTGTTCCAGAGAGAAAGTCCGTTAAAATCCATTAGATTTAGCCGTAATGAGGCTGATTGGCCTTCCACATCAGAAACACCCTTAATTTTTATTGCATTGTCTTTTATGCCGGCTGTAATTATTTGTTGTTTAAAAGCCTCACGTACATAATAATGCATAGCTTTCCAGCGACCGTAATAATCAATTCCTGACCATGATGCAACCGGCCAACAATCGTTTAATTGCCAGTAAAGTGATCCCATGCAATAAGGCATTTCTGCCCTATGTGTTTCAATGGCAATTTTAATGGCTTCTGCTTGAAGCAATTGCCCAACATAAAGTTGATCTTCAAATGAATTGGGCACCGAATATGATTCGGCCATATAATCTCTGATTCTCTGATTTCCAATAGCACTTCGCTGATGTGCATTCATAACATCTGAATTAATATTCCAATCCTCTGGAATGGTATATCTTTTGACACTTTCAAATTCAGGGAATGACTGAAAGCCATATTCACTCATAAACCTTGCTTTATACTTTGCGAAACTATTTATAGGTTCATTACCATGCCAAACGCCCCAGTAATGCATATCGCCAGTGGTATTGGTATGATTGGCCAGTTTTCCCATACCGGCTGAAGGTGATGAGTGCCAATATGCTATCTCGGGATTATATTCCTTTACCTGGGCAGGCAAAATGTAATGAAAGATGGTATCATAAGCATTCCAGATTTTTCCCCTCTCTGCTGTATTGTACCTTTGTTTCCATCCCCATCCCTTTGACTCTTCATTTTGTGCCCATGCCTGTTCAATTTCATTGTTTCCGCACCATAATGCAATGCAGGCATGATTGCGGAGTCTCTTGATATTATAAGCCGCTTCCTTTTCAATTAGCTGCAGATACTCCTTATCTCCCGGGTACATGGCACACGCGAACATGAAGTCTTGCCAAACCAGGATTCCATACTTATCACATAATTCATAGAAGATGTCATCCTCATATACTCCACCACCCCATACCCTGAGCATATTTATGTTGGCCGCTGCTGCTGATGCTATGATATAATTATACCTGGTAGAATCAACCCTGGGTAAAAAGGCATCATTTGGAATATAATTGGCGCCTTTTGCGAAGATTGGTTTTCCATTCACTTTAAAATAAAAACTCTCGCCCTGCTTATCAGGTTCTCTCACCAGTTCCAATGTTCTTAATCCAATTTGAATGTGCTTTAAATCAATCAATTGGTTGTTGCTTGTCAATTCAACTTTAATGGAATATAAAGGCTGATCGCCATGTCCGTTAGGCCACCAGAGCTTAGGCTCAGGTATGGTAAAAGGGATATCAATTGTTTTAGCCGATTCAGGATCACTCTTGTTGTTATCGGGTTGAAGGTCATTGGGCGAAACTACTTTTGTTTCAACAAGGGTGCCATTAATGTATATCATGACCTCAAGGGGGGCATCATTGTATTTCTTGAGTTCAATCTGCGCCATGAGATTCGCCGACTTGTTACTTAATTCCAACTGCCTGATAAATACATCATTGATGTGAGCACTATTAACCGTTTTTATATATACATCGCGCCAGATGCCTGAAGTGACAAGCCTAGGCCCCCAATCCCATCCATAATGATAACCGGCTTTTCGGGTGAAAACGCTTACTTTATGTGGCCCTAATCCTCCTTTCTCTGATTGATCATTGTCGGCCGGTAAAGGCATTCCATATTCTTCAAGTTTTGATAATCCTGTGATTATCGGCGATTTAAAATAAATGTAGACTTCGTTATTATCCAAAAGCAATTCAGGTTCAATCTCTATTTCAGCATTTACAAACATGCTGTGGTTGATGTGTATTTGTTTCCCATTTAAATAGATATCAGCATAAGTGTCCAATCCTTCAAATACAAGAATAAGCCTGTCGGCCAGTCTCATTTCAGGCATTACCTTAAAATGTGAATGGTATTCCCAATTCACCTTGTCAATCCATTGCATCTCATTTTCATTCATTCGGTAAAAAGGATCTTCAATCAAACCATTATTCAATAAATCAAGATGTATGGTGCCTGGAACCGTAGCCGGATACCATTTTATTGTTCCTGCTTTTCTGAACTCCCAATCTTTGAGCTTAAGTACTTCCTGTGAATATGTAACTGTTTGGAAATAAAGGAGAAGTGCTAAAATTCTTATTATAGTTTTCATCATAGAATGGTTTTCACACTGCTAAAATACCAAAGTTTACTGTCATCATAAGAATATTCTATGATTTCATTGCCAACATTAGACCAAAAAGGTTGTTTAAAGGAAAAGAGCGTTTTACTACATGACCAAGATATTGATAGTGGATGATGATCCTACTTTCAGCTTAATGTTAAAATCATATCTGAGTAACAAGGGATTTGAGGTTTCAGAGGTCTATACTGCCGGGAAGGCTTTAAAGCTTGTGAAAGATGAGAAATTTGATGTCATCCTCACTGATTTTCGGTTGCCTGATTTTGATGGACTTGAGCTAACAGGAGAAATACAGAAAGTAGAACCGGGCATCCCCATAATATTAATGACCCGTTATGGCGATATCCGATCGGCTGTCAATGCTATTAAGGCGGGTGCTTTTGACTATGTTACAAAGCCGGTAAATCCTGATGATTTATTGTCAATTATCAATAACTCGGTAAAAAGTGGAATGATTGAGCCTCCATTAAAGCAGAATGTTGCTTTGGAGAATTCAGGCATCTTCATATATATGAGAGGGACAAGTGATGTTGCCAAACAGACTGAGAATTATATTAATCTGATTGCCCCAACTGAAATGTCAGTCATCATTCAGGGAGAAAGTGGTACCGGGAAAGAATATGTGGCACGTATGATTCATATTAAGAGCCCCAGGAATCATAAGCCCTTTATTGCTGTTGATTGTGGGGCACTGACCAATGAACTTGCAGCAAGCGAACTTTTTGGACATGTAAAGGGGGCCTTTACCGATGCCCAAAGCGAAAAGGAAGGACAGTTTCAGTTAGCCAACGGGGGGACATTGTTCCTGGATGAAATTGGCAATCTTTCCTACGAAAACCAACTTAAGCTGCTTCGTGCTACCCAGGAAAGAAAAGTTCACAAGATGGGCAGCAATAAGGAAGAATCGGTTGATGTTAGAATAATAGCCGCAACAAACGATGACCTTCTCATAAGTGTCCAAAAAGGTACATTCAGGGAGGATTTATTCCATCGCCTCAATGAGTTCACTATTTATGTTCCTCCGCTGCGGGATAGAGGTGAAGATATACTGCAATTTGCAAACTATTTTCTTGAAATAGCAAATAGGGAACTCGATAAGGATGTAAAGGGCTTTGACAAGGAAGTGATTGAACATCTGCTTACATACTCATGGCCCGGTAACATCAGGGAAATAAAGAATGTTATAAGGCGGGCGGTGCTGCTTGCTTCATCAGGTATGCTGACCAAGCATCATTTGCCTTCCATCATGTTCGTTTCGGGCGCCAGGAATGAAACTCCTGCAGTAACTACAACTGACTTGAAGAGTATAGCTGAATCCCAGGAAAAGGCAACCATTATGAGTGTGCTAAAGAAAACCTATTTCAATAAAACCAAGGCAGCTCAATTGCTAAATATTGACAGAAAAACCTTGTATAATAAGATTAAACTCTATGGGTTGGAAGAAGGTTAAGGAGTTCCTGTCATCTAAAGCCCATGCTATGGATTGATGAAATTCCCTGTGTCACTGAATAGATAATCCTCCAGTCATCTCAAAAGTATATTCACCAGGTAACTTTTATTGAATTTCTTCAAGTGAATTTAGTTCCCGGGTTATTTGTGGAAATATCTCGTTATTGTGGGCCTCAAGTTCTTGTATTAAAGTCTTTATCTGCCCACTTTTGATATGGTTGAGATCAGCTTCCTCCAACTTGGTCAGTATTGAGAGAGCCTTTGCTATTTTAAGCTGACCATACGAAGTGAGCATTCTATGGGCAATTTCTTTAATCTCAACATAATTGCCCGAATCAAATGATTGCCACAGCTGTTTTACTGAATTATTAGCCGAGGTGAGAAATGTTGAAAGAATGTTTCTTGTTTGTTCGATATTGCCTCCGGTAAAGATTCTTAGCTGTGTAAGGTCAAATTCTTTGTCCTCATATACTTCGTTTGCTTCTATTGTACCGGATTCTCTTCTGGATATATGGGCTAATGGCGAATCAGGCTTAAGGTATGACGCAATTATCTGAAGAAAATCTTCCTCCATAAAAGGCTTGGAGAGTACTTCATTAAAACCAAGAGATAGATGTTTCTCATCAAATCTGTCAATTTTATTGGCTGTAAATGCAATCACCGGAACTTTTGATATTCTTGAATCTTTATGTTCGCGAATGTGCTTGATAAGCTCAATGCCTGTTAAACCGGGCATTTGCAGATCAGTAAACACCAGATCATAATTGTAAATTCCCAGCATTTCCTCAGCAGAGTAACCATCAGTTGCCAGATGTATGTTCATCTTATGGTTCTCGCCTATTATTTTGACGAGCATGATGTTATATGAATCATCATCCACAACCAACAGCTTGACACCTGCCAGCCTGTACTCATCGCCTTCTGTATTCCCGGTATCATGTTTAACACTTGAAAGAGTTTGATTGGCGAGTATCGGGTACTTTATTACCAGGTTAAATGTGGAACCTATTCCCGGTTCACTCACTACTTTAATATCCCCATCCTGTAGCCTGGCCAATCTCCTACTGATAGCCAGGCCTAGACCTGATCCACCATACTTGCGGGCAGAGGTAGATTCGGCTTGCTGAAAATCCTCAAAGATATTTTCAGTTTTATCAGATGGAATTCCAATACCGGTATCACTTACGTTCACTTCCAATGTAGCTTGGGATTTCTCTTTTATGATAGTGCAACCAATGCTAATACTGCCCTTTATGGTGAATTTTAATGCATTGCTAAGCAGGTTGTAAAGAATCTGCCGCAGGCGCAATGGATCACCTTCAAGTACCATGTTTTTGTCAAAATCACATAAGGTGTTGAATTCAAGTCCCTTTTCATTGGCTTGAAGCTGAAAAAGGGGTATTACATCATCAAATATTTCTTCTAGACTAAAAGGTGCTTTTTCAATCTGGAATTTACCGGCGGCAAGCCTCGAAAGATCAAGAATGTCGTTAACGGTTTCCAATAAGTGTTTGGAAGAGCGTCGCACTGCATCCGTATATTTTGTTTGGATATGGTCGAGGCTTGTGTTTGAAAGCAATTGTGAAAATCCGATGATTGAGTTCAAGGGTGTTCTGATTTCATGACTCATATTGGCCAGGAATTCTTCCTTAACCTTTGCCAATTCATTCGCTTGAATATTGGCTTCAAACAGTTCTTTTCTATATCGGTTGCTTTTTCGCAAGCTATTGATTATGAGAATAACCAAAATCAATATAAGAACCAGCGCAATTAAACTTAGAATGCCAATGAAGTACAATGACCTTGACGCTTTTTTTCGGGCAACAGATGCTTTGATTTCGTTGTTTGTTACAATTAATATTTCAAGTCTTTTAAAAATGTCAGTAATTTGCTCAATAAGCAATGAACTATTCTGAAGCATGTTTAACTCTTTATCCTTCAATGTTGTGTAATTGACCAGATCCTGCCTTTTTATCCTGCTTAGTTCCTTTTCAATTTTATCCATGGTCACTGTGTCAGTTGAACTGATGGCAGATGTATCTGTCTGTATCTTAATGGTTGATCTTATTATAGGATCAGGTATCTGCTCAACTGTTTCAGGCTCCGGCTTCTTTGTGAAGACTTCTTTCAGTTTACTGAAGAATCCTTTGTTGGTGACTTCTTCCTTCTCTGGTTCAATTTTACTTGAAGGGATAGTGTCATAAACGGTTATGATTGTAGTGCTGGTTTTTCTCTTATTTACCAGTGAATCAGGGGATCTTTTTTTCAATGCCCGGAATGCAATGTCAGCAAAGTTATAGTGTTCCTGCTCTTTTTTCATATCCAGATATGAAATAATCAGCTCTTTACGTTTTTGGAACAGCGCTGCAACGGTATCAAGCTTTTTTCTGGTAAGTGAATCGTAGGTGCTGCTTGTATTAAGTTCTTTAATATTTGATTCAATGGAGTCAATCAACAGTTCATATTGATTGAAGTAGCTATCATCATTGGTTAGGGCAAAGAACCGAAGCTTGTTTTCGGCCTCCGGAAGATGTGAAAGTATATCATGAAGCAGAGAGAGTTCCCTTTCAGGCTTAGACAATTCATTTATTGTATTCCTGAGAATTTTTTCATTTTGCTTTACATAATACGCAGCAAAAATCACAGCACTCAACGTAATAACGAACAAAAACAGTATGTTGGCCTGTAGCCCACGGTTACGGAATCTTTCTTTGGTTCCTGCCATTGTTAATATTAGGATAATAGCTTTTAAACCAAACACCCGGAATAGGGAAAGGTTAAAATGACCCTAATATTTGAATAGCTTAATGTTGAATAGCCTATTTGGAGTTGAGGAAAGTAACTTGCTTCATTAAGTTAGCGGTTAATTATGTAACTCCACTCAGGATACAATTTAAGGTACGCTTTTACCGCTGCACAATTTGGTTTGACCCATAGTTCATTTAAAACAGCATATTGAAGTGCATAACTTATCAATGAGATGGCATGTCCGTTGCCTCTTGATTCTTCAGGTACAAAGGCACAATATAGGTCAAGTATCTGATTTTCGATACGATATGAAAGAAATGAATCACGTTCTTCTCCCAAGATAATGAATTTATCACCTCTTTCAGTGACAATATTCTGAGGTTTGACTTGTAGTAGCATCTGTCGTTGAAGATAATAAGTGCCTGATATAAATATTTACTTTCCCGTTGAAGGAGTGAAGTTACGACAGTTTTAAGCAGATTCTTCCCTTTGGAATTCAAAATACGTATAAATACTTAATATAGGTAGAGTACCTCCATATTTTTTGTGCTGTGCTAAATTGTAATACGTATTTATACTTATTCGGGTATCAGTGTGCTTAAATATCAGGTAGTTGCTTCGAAGAATTTGTTTGTGGCAGGAACACTCCCCGGCAATAAGGTTGACAGCTAAGGAAGCTGAAAAGGCTACATGGCTGTAAGGAGTAATTAGTGTTTATGTTGTTTTTGCTTCAAATTTGGTACTAAAGCAATAAAAGTGTTAATGAAGGATATATTGCTAGATGAGAGGAAAGTGCAACCTCAGAAACCAGGTTCCAGCAATCAATAGAGCAGCAGCAATAATAGTTATGATTATTCTGTAGCTTCTACTATAATTGATACCTGAAAGTCTATTATGAATAAATGGAAGCATTAAAAGGGTAAGCAATACTCCCAATAAGCTGCCTGCCAGTACATCGCCGGGGAAATGCACTCCCAGGTACACTCTGCTGTATGTGATTACAATTGCAATTAAAGAAGCAATAATTTGGTATTGCTGGCGAGGTCGTAAACACCACATAAGGGCCGTAAAGGCTGACATGGCAGTAATGCTGTGACCTGATGGGAAACTGTTATGAAATAACCGGTAATTATCTAGTGTATGTACTATTTCACTCTCATTGAAAAATCTTAGAGGGCGATCCCATCCATCAAAGAGTGTAGTTTTTAAAACCTGACCGATTACACCTGTAATTATTACAATTATAATCAGTGTCAGTACCATTTCAGGTTGTTTTCGAACAAATATCAAGCTAAGCAACGATGCCAGAATCATTGAATCGCCTAGGTGGGTGATGATGAACATAGGCCAATCAAGCCAAGGGGTTTCATGTCCATTTATGAGCAGGAAACTGTCATGATA
>JAEYXG010000373.1 GCA_023428585.1 Bacteroidota bacterium | reverse complement strand
ATCTCAGTTTGAACGAATTGAATTGCTAATTGGCACCCAAATACGAAAACAGCATCCGCCCTCGCATTTAGGTGATGGTCCCGCATACAATCCTCAAGCAAATCGGCCTAAGAAAAGGGTTTTTCATAGAGGGAGACCCGCTAAAAAGGCATAAATAATGCAAATGCTTCGGCCGGGATGGATGTATAAGTGTTTGTCTATGGCTTTATTTCTTGTTAATTATAAAGGAAGCCACTGAAAATTAAACCTCAAGTGAAGGGTCAATCTCATTGGCGTATTGGAACACACCTCCTTCAAGAATATACAAATCTTTTATCTTAAGCTTGTCTTTCAGGTATATATATACCATTTCACTCTTAACGCCATAGATGCAGTATATTACTACTGTTTTATCTTTCTCTACCTGTCCAAGCATTGATGGCAGTTCCATTTGGGGCATTGAAACAGCGCCGGGAATATGAGCAATTGCAAATTTTTCCGCTTCGCGTGTGTCAATGATCTGGAAATCTTCCTTTGCTTCAATTTTCTTCTTTAATTCAGCAGGGGTGATGAATTTCATAGTTTCACCGGTATTATTAATTTTTTACAAGACTTTCAATCTGATCTGATTCCAGAATGTATTTCCCATTGGGTTGACTAGCCAGCCTTATCATTGCCGTTGCAACTGTCGATGCGTGTATGGGCCTGTATTTCTTCATCTTTCCGATCATTAGAGGTGAAACAAACCGGGCAATAACTTTGCCTGCTTCTTCCATTATCCTCTTTTCAGCTCTTATACCCATTAACATACTGGGTCTCACAATACTAAGGTTATCGAAACTGAATGTTTTTATTGATTCTTCCATTTTGCCTTTAGTATTCAGGTAGAAGTTGCGTGATTTATGATCTGCACCTATGGATGAGATAACTACAAATGATTTTACTTTATTGCCTGAGGCAATTTTTGCTATTCTTTCAACCAGATCATGATCAGTTTTTAGAAATGACTGTTGGCTTCCGGCTTTTTTTATTGTTGTACCTATGCAGCAGAACAAGTGATGGCCCGTTACTTCATCAGCTATTTGTTCAATGTTATCCGGGTTGTAGATTACTTGCCTTATCTTGCCGGATATTACACTTTGTTCTTTTCTAACAAATACTTTTATAATACTATAGTTCTCATCTCTAAGCAGATGTTCAACGACGAAATTTCCGGTCAAACCAGTTGCTCCAAATACAAGAGCTGTTTTATCATTTGTATTCATTCAGGTTATACGTATTAAGTTTTAAATAGCTTTGTCAAGTTTACCCCTGCTGAGTGAGAAGAATATACCTATAAAGCATAAAATGGCGAAAGTTAAGAAACTATAGTGAATGCTTGATATCAAACCATCAATATTGGTAAGTTGTCGTTCACCTTTTCCCATAATAATAGCAAATATCATCATCGTTATACCCATGCTCATTGTTTGTCCAACCAATCTCATGGTTCCTAATGTTGCAGAGGCAATTCCATATTCAGGTGATCTTACGGAACTCATAACTGCATTTGTGTTAGGTGAAGAAAAAAGTGCAAACCCGAGACCTAATAGCATGAGAATTAGCACTATGAATAATATGTCTGTTCCCTTGTCCAGGAATATAAATGGCACCATTCCTAGTGTGGTTATTGCCATTCCTGTTGATGAAACTATGGCAGGTTCAATCTTATCGCTGAGTTTGCCTGCCAGAGGCGAAAAGATGGTCATAACTATGGGCTGTGCCATTAGAATGAGGCCTGATTCACGGGGCGATAGATGTCTGACTTGCTGAAGGTAAAAGCTTAGCAAAAACACAACCGCAAATGTGGAGCTATAGTTAATGAATGCCGCCATGTTTGAGAATATAAACACTTTGTTGTATCTGAACTGTCCCAAGTCAAGCAAGGGGTCCTGTGCTTTGCTCTCTATTCTTACAAAAGCAATGAGACCAAAAATGCCCATTAAAAGCATGATGAATCCAAAGGCGGATGGTATTTGTGGAAATCCATAAATAATCAATGCCAGGCTAAACCCATAAACTATACTGCCCGGCATATCAAAAGGTTTCTCCTTTGTGCCAGGAGCATCATCAGGTAGTTTGGCAATGGCAAAAGGAATGGTTATGGCTCCTAAAAGGGCGGTTAAGTAAAATATACTGCGCCATCCCAGATACATTGTTAAGAATCCACCTATGGTTGGGCCAAGAGTTAAACCAAGATATACTGATGCTACATTAATACCCAAAACCTTGCCTCTGATACTCTTATCGTATGATGATGTTAGAATGGCTATTGCGGTTGCGTAGATGAGTGCACCCCCAATACCATTGAGTACCCTTGAAGCAATGAGCATCCAGGCATTGGCTGATATGCCTGTTACAAGAGATGCAATCACAAAAATAAAAATACCTGCCATGAAGTATTTCTTTCGTCCATTCCTGTCGGCTAGTTTACCGAAAGGCAAGAGGAATAGTGATGCTGCCAGTAAGTATGATGTTGCTACCCAGCCTAATGAAATTGTATTCATTGATAGCTCTTCTCCCATTGAAGGCAAGGCTATGTTGATGGCCGATCCCATAAATGGAGTTAAAAAGGAGCTTAGCGTAGTGACAAATAGTACCGATTTGTTTTTTAACATTTAGGCTTTTTCAATATATTTACTGGTTGGAATTCAAGAGCTTTAATAGCTTTATTGAACTTTCAACGAATAATGTATGTTTGAGAGCAGATTGCTTTTATTAACTGATAGACTGCAAAGTTAAAAAAAATAGAACTGTTGTTATTCTATGCATATAGATAGAAAGATAACTTGATCATTTGTAGAACATCGGTTCAGTTTATTAAGGTATACTGATCATTCAGTATACAGAATGCATCTTAAATGGATTCCCGGAATAATCGATTTTAAATCAAATGTTTAACTATAAAACCAGCTATTATGGAATATTTTTTTGAGAAACAGGTAAATTACTCTGTTGATGAGGCAATTGGAAAAATCAGTGAGCTCTTGAAAACCCACGGTTTTGGAATCCTTACCCAGATTGATGTTCAGAAAACATTACACGATAAAATTGGAGCTGAAATCAGGCCATATCGTATTCTTGGTGCTTGTAATCCTAATTTTGCCAATATTGCTGTCAGTAAAGAAAGAAATATAGGTCTAATGTTGCCTTGTAACATTGTAGTACAACAATCTGAAGATGGTCATACCGTGGTTTCTACCATCAATCCTGATCGTACTATAAAATCTATTGGCAACGAACATTTGTATGAACTTGCCGATAATGTTCAGTCGGTAATGAAAGCACTGCTGAAGGAATTATAGACCTGATTGATTATCTGCTTGTTAGAAAATAATTTTAAGTGAGAAGTTAAAGGTTCTACCGGGTGACCAGAAACCAGTAAAGGTGTCAATATCGTGTGTGGCACCGTCTTCGCCACGCATTATTGATTCGTGATTAAGCAAGTTGAATACACTGATACCTGCAGTTGCTTTCATTCCATTTATATTAAGGTCGTTGAAAGCATGCACATCCAGGGTATGGTATGATGGGAGGCGGAATGGCTGATTTCTGTCGTTAGGATTATTCCTGCCGGCAGGATCAAAATTGGCATATATCCTATCATAAAACAACCAATTGGCGCTTAGTTTTATGTTTCCCGGTAGTTGGAGATCTCCATAAACACCGGTTTGCAGCTGAGGCGCATCACCAACCCATAGTCCTTTTGAGAATACTTTCGTGGAGTCAATCAGCACTTGGTTGTTGTTATAAAGCTCAGCATCTACATCGTTGGTCCACTTCCAGTCGCCATATGAGAAGGTAAATCCCAGATCAAGGTTGTGAAACAACGCTCTTGATGCTTCAATCTCAACTCCTTTGTGAACCGCATCCAAACCTCTGATTAATGCCCTTGTTTGCTGGTTGTTTTCCAGTTGTATATTTTCTCTCGACAATAAGGACTTGTCTTCCCAAAGTGTGTAGTATAGGTTAATATTTACATTAGCAGTGCTTTTATTGTATCCATAACCAATTTCAACGGCTGATATTTTCTCATTGGTCAGGTTTTCAACTGCTGCATTGCTGAAGTTGGCAAACACGAATTTGAAATACGGAGCTTTTGAGTAATAACCGGTATTAAAGTATGCGTTATGGTTTTGAGAAATATTGTAATTGGCTCCTGCCTTGAGATCAAAGCCTCCCTTTGTTACCAGTTTGCTGGTTGTGTTTTCAATATAATTAATCCTGTCGGTGCGTCTGTACCAGTGCTGTGATAGGGTAGAGGCTGCAAATAGTTTAACTTTTTGCAGTGAATATTCCAATTGAAGGAAATAACTTCCTATGTCTACCCTTGAATCATTATCAACATTGATGATGTCGCCAACGGTTTTTATCTGGTTTCTGCCCGATATTCCGGCCATCGACCAATAATAGTTGTCAATCCAGTAGTTACCTCCCAGCAGGTTGCTTATCTCTTCCCTGAGGTTTGACTTGAAGTATCTGAAATGAATGCCGGTTATCATCTTTAAGCGGTCTGTCAGGTCATAGTTTAGATTTGAGAGTCCGCCAATCCATACATGATCGGCTAAATATTCAGTTTGAACGATTTTACTGAATCCTCTAACATATTGTCCGCTAATCAGTTGAGTAGAATCGTCGTTTTGCAGATTCTGTAAATAGATGGCATCCCAGTCTATCTGGTTATTTTTGCGGAAGGAAAGCGGAGGTTCACTCATGAATGATTCAGAGAAATTGCCACCTCCATGGCCGAATGATAAGTACGCTGAGCTTGAAAGCATTCCCTTGTCAAATGATAAATAGTGATTCAATGCAAGCTGGGGCTTGTGATAGAAGTTTTCTGCCAAACTGTTGATTTTACCATTGAACATGCCCCAGTTAGGGTTATACCTGTTGCCATACAGTTCATATTGTTCTTTGGGCAAGCCGAAAGTTCTCTGACCATGCCGTTCAGGAG
>JAEYXG010000073.1 GCA_023428585.1 Bacteroidota bacterium | reverse complement strand
AAGTTCCACATGAAATACCTTACATACATGTGCTGTATCTGGTAATCGTAGAAGAAACGGAGGTTCTCACCAAAGGTAGGCTTCATGATTGTTTGGTTCTTACCATCGGCGCCGGTTTTATTCACGGCAGTTCCTTTGATCTTACCCCATCGTTTATAAAAGTAGCTGTGTGAGTTTTCCGACGAGCTCCACATGCGCGGGAAAACAGTCATGAACTCTTCATCGTATACAGGCTCATAATCCTTGCGCTCATTGATAATCTCATATTTCCCGGTTCTGGTATCCTTATGATAAACAGGATTCCCATCTTCATAATCAACCACCGGGGCATTGTAATATGGGCCATATAGCAGAGGCCAGTCGCCATATTGCTCCCTGTTGAGGTAGGAGAGCAGGCTTATGGCGTTGGTAGGTTCATTCTCATTGATCGGCGTGTTTGCTTCCGCACGAATCACCAGCATAAAGAAGCTGGAATAGCCAATGAGGATAAAAGTAAACGACAATGCTATGGTATTCCAAAGCACTTTGGCTTTATGCCGTGTGTATCTCAATGCCCATATCAGGATTGAAACGAGCAACAGGAAGTAGATGACGGTGCCTGTATTGAATGGCATTCCCAGACTGTTTACAAAGAACAGCTCGAACCAACCGGCCAGCTTGACAATCCAGGGAATGATGAAATTCATGACCAGAGCCAGTACTACAATCGATATGGCAAGTGCCAATGTGGTCCCTTTGACCGTAGGCTTATACTTCTTGTAGTAAATCACCAGCGCAACGGCAGGAATAGTGAGAAGGTTCAGCAGGTGAACACCAATACTCAACCCTATCATAAAAGCAATGAGGATGATCCATCTAATAGAGTGGTCACTGTCGTGATTACCGGTCAGCCCGGATTTATTGCTGTCAGAATTCTGCCTGCCCGGCGTATTACCGGTTATTGCATTGTCCTTGTATCCCACTGTTTCACTCTCCCATTTCAGGATAGCCCAGAAAACGAATGCCGTGAAAAAGGAGGACATGGCATAAACTTCTCCTTCAACGGCCGAAAACCAGAACGAATCAGAGAAGGTATAGGCCAATGCACCAACCAATCCGCTGCCGATGATGGCAGTGGTGGGGTTGGGAAATTTATCCGGAAAGCTTTTAACGATCTTGCCGGCCAGATGAGTAATGGTCCAGAAAAGAAAAAGTATGGTGAAGGCGCTGCTCAGCGCCGACATGGTATTTACCATTCGGGCCACCAGCATTTCATTGCCAAAGGCAAAAAGACTGAAGAACCTGCCCAACATCTGGAACAGAGGTGCTCCCGGCGGATGTCCAACCTGTAACCCCGAGGCTGTGGCAATATATTCACCACAATCCCAGAAACTGGTTGTTGGTTCAGAGGTAATGATATACACTATTGCGGCAATGGCGAAAACCAGCCATCCCGTCAGGTTATTGATGTGTTTGTAATTCATATCTGATGAATTCCGGGTGCTTCTTACAGGGCGCGAAGTTAAATATTTTAAAGCTATGGTCCTGATTATTTTATGTGTTGAAAGCTTGTAAATGATACCCGTGTGCAGCATGAGCGTTTATTCACTATTTTTGCATATTCCAATTGAACACAGTAAATAAATCATAGAAAACATGAAAAAACTTGTATTGTTGAGGCATGGCGAAAGCACCTGGAACAAGGAAAATCGTTTTACCGGATGGACGGATGTGGATCTTTCTGAACGTGGAATCAATGAAGCTAAGGAAGCCGGTAAAGTATTGAAGGAAAATGGTTTCCACTTTGATGTTGCTTATACATCTTTCCTTAAACGGGCCATCAAAACCTTGAATATAGCACTGGAAGAGATGGACCAGATGTGGATTCCCGTCAAGAAGAGCTGGCGATTGAATGAGAAGCATTACGGCAATCTGCAGGGACTGAACAAATCAGAAACGGCCGAAAAATATGGCGAAGAGCAAGTGCTTGTTTGGCGCCGCAGCTATGATGTTCCCCCGGTACCCCTGGCAGAGAATGATGAACGCAGTCCACGGCTCGATCCCCGTTACAAGAATGAAAAGCCTGAACTGATACCGTTGACCGAATCACTGAAGGAAACCGTAGAACGCATGATACCCTACTGGGAAAGTGACATACGCGAATCACTCAAAAAGAACAATGAAGTTTTGGTGGCAGCGCATGGAAACAGTTTGAGAGCAGTTATTAAGTATCTCAAGAATATAAGTGAAAAGGATATAGTTTCATTGAATCTGCCTACCGGAATACCTTATGTATTTGAATTTGACGATCAGTTGAATCTTACCAAAGATTATTTCCTTGGTGATCCCGAAGTTATCAAGAAGTTGATGGAAGAAGTTGCCAACCAAGGCAAGAGCAAAAAATAAGCTTCACGAGTGTAAGAAATTTGAATAAATAGCATTGGAAATAAGCATGAATAGAGATTGGGTCATATCTGATATCCACGGTTGCCTTAACACGCTCCGGACACTTATAGAAACGCTGGTTATTCCAACCAGACAGGATACCCTCTATTTTGTCGGCGATTATATAGACCGGGGGCCTGATTCAAAAGGAGTGATGGATTATGTGAAGGATCTCCAGGCGCAGGGCTTTTCAGTTGTTGCACTAAAAGGTAACCATGAGGACTTCATGGTAAAAGCCTTTGAGGAAGAGAAACAGCTGAAAAGCTTCCTGTTCTTTAAACGTGCCAGCGTTACAAAGCAGCTCTGGATGAAACACGGGGGACGTGAAGCCTTAAATAGTTTCAAGGTTAACACTATCACTGATATCTCCGAATTATATATCGATTGGATCAACCAGCGCCCCCTCTATCATGAGTTGGACAAGTTTCTTATTGTCCATGCAGGCCTCAACTTCGAACTTGATGATCCACTGGAAGACGAGCATGCCATGCTTTGGGTAAGAGATTACCATATTGAGCCTGCTAAAATAAACCAACGGAAACTGATACACGGACATGTACCCGTGAGTCTTGACTTTATTGACCTTACCATCAACTCAGGCAATTATTCCTTCATTGACATTGACAATGGATGCTATATGAACAACAAGTCGGGTTACGGTAACCTCATAGCGCTTGAACTCAATACCATGGAGCTCAAAGTACAGCCCAATGTAGATATGCAGTAATTGCTCCGGTCAGAAGACCCTGAAATAAAAACCCTGTACCCCAAATTCGTTTTCACTCACTTTCCAGTAATGCAGTTTGCCTGACTGTACGGATGAAGAACCTGACAAACTGAAGCCAAGTGCCCTGATTACATCTGTTT
Organism: Bacteroidota bacterium; assembly: GCA_023428585.1. Classification (GTDB taxonomy): domain Bacteria; phylum Bacteroidota; class Bacteroidia; order Bacteroidales; family Lentimicrobiaceae; genus Lentimicrobium. The sequence continues at coordinate 62 of JAEYXG010000073.1, read as the reverse complement.
CATTGGCCACCAGCACCACGGTGAATGGAGTTTCCTCGGTAAGTCCGTCGCCTGAATTATAG
>JAEYXG010000292.1 GCA_023428585.1 Bacteroidota bacterium | reverse complement strand
AATTATCACAATCAGACTAAGGTTAAATAGATTGATATCAACGAAGTTGCACTTAGAAGTGCCTATAATTTAAATGTTCCGATAATTTCGGAACATTTTTTTTGTTTAGAATTATATTACATAATTTTGCTTGTTCCTTTATCCATAATATAAGGAGCACATTTTTGAGATATCTTAAACTAATTACTTTTAAAATAAATCAGTATGGCAATTTTAAAACCATTTAAGGGATTACGCCCACCAAAAAACATTGCAAGTCAACTTGCTTCACGTCCTTATGATGTGTTAAATTCCAATGAAGCGAGAGTAGAAGCTGATGGAAATCCTTATTCTTTATTGCACATTATCAAACCTGAAATCGATCTACCAACAGACATTGATGAACATGCACCTGAAGTTTATAACCAGGCAAAAATAAATCTTGATAAATTCCGTGATAATAATTGGCTTGTCCAGGATGATGAGGAATACCTTTATATTTATGCACAGACAATGAGTGGCAAAACTCAATACGGATTGGTTGGATGTGCCGGTGTTGAGGACTATCTAAATGGCATAATCAAGAAACATGAATTGACTCGAGCTGATAAGGAAGAAGACAGAATGAAGCATGTTCGTATAACAAATGCTAACATGGAGCCGGTTTTCTTTACATATCCTGCAGTTGAAGAAATCGATACTATTATAAGTAAAATAGTATCGACTGAGAATCCTGAATATGACTTCACTTCCAGTGATGGCTTTGGTCATCATTTCTGGGTTATACGTGACAAGGCAACTATTAAAAACCTTACTGAACTTTTTGAAAAAGTTCCATACACTTATGTTGCTGATGGTCATCATCGCACGGCTGCTGCAGCTTTGGTTGGAAATGAAAAGAAAAAACTTAATCTCAATCATAAAGGGACTGAAGAGTATAATTATTTCCTTGCTGTTCACTTCCCATCAAACCAACTTACTATTATTGATTACAATCGTGTGGTCAAGGATCTGAATAATCTTAGTACGGATGACTTCTTCCAAAAGTTGGAGAAGGTATTCATTATTGAGGACAAAGGAACGGAAGTATACAAACCTGACCATCTGCATAATTTTAGTATGTATTTCAATAAAAGATGGTATTCACTAACTGCAAGAAAAGGCACTTACAATGATTCTGATCCTATTGGTGTGCTTGATGTTACAATATTATCACAGTTGGTTCTTGATCAAGTTCTTGACATTAAGGACCTCAGAACATCTAAGCGAATCGATTTTGTTGGTGGTATTAGGGGTTTGGGTGAACTTAAAAGAAGGGTTGACAGCGGTGAGATGGCTGTTGCATTTGCTCTCTATCCGGTTTCTCTTGAACAGCTAATTAACATTGCAGATACTGGTAATATAATGCCTCCTAAAACAACCTGGTTTGAGCCGAAATTAAGGAGTGGTCTGGTTGTTCATTTACTTGATTAATATAACAAACGAAACAAAATGGAAAAAGAAACACTGGTATTGGATGTTCTCTCAAAATCAGAGACTCCATTAAAATCTGCCCAAATAGCAGAAATTGCTAAAATGGACAAAAAAGATGTAGATGCTGCCATTAAGAAGTTGAAACAAACTGAGAAGATATTTTCTCCCAAAGTTTGTTTTTATTCAGTAAAGAAATGATTAATTATTATTGCCTAACAAAAAAAGCGGTTTCAATACCGCTTTTTTTGTTAATTATTCATCAATGGCTCAATTGCCTGAAGCAATAAATGATACTTAATTGGTTTTGCAATAAAGGTATCACAAATATTGTCGATAGCAACAGGTTCATGATTTTGATCTGTTTGTGCTATTACCGGAATTTCCGGAATTGTTCGTTTTACCTCTTTAAGAAAGTCATTAATGGAGGTGTTATCCGGTTTGTAGACACAATAGATTAAGTCTATCTTTTTTGATTGATTAAACTGTAAAGATGCATCTTTAGCATCTACTGATCTGAGAATTTTTGCTCCGGTTCCCGAAAAAACAGCCTTTAGGTAGTTATAGGAAGCATCTTCATTCTCAATAATCATGATGGTCTTTCCCTTCCATTCTGTTTTCGCAATATTTACCTTTTTATTGGTTTGAAGAGGGTAAAAAGGAATCGTGAAACTGAAAACAGAGCCTTTACCCACTTCCGATTCAACACTAATATTCCCATTCATGAGTTCGATGATATTCTTAGATATCGCTAATCCTAGACCAGTGCCTCCCATCTTATAATTACCCCCTTCACCTACTTGCCTGAATCTTTTGAAGAGCTGCGACCTATCCTTTTCTGAAATTCCCACTCCAGTATCACGTACATAGAAATATAACTCGCTATCTCTTAAGCTGCAGCCATAAACAACCTCGCCTTTGTTTGTAAATTTTATTGCATTGACAACCAAATTTGTCATCACTTGATTTAACCTAAATGGATCAGTTAATATCTTAATTCCCTTTAAACTGTTCTCAATTGTATATTGCAGTATAATATCCTCTTTGCCAAGTCTTTTTTTATAATCGGATGCAGAAATAAAGAGATCCTCCACTAGTTTATTCAAATCAACATACTCAGGTTTAATGGTAAGCTGACCAGCTTCAATTTTAGCAATATCAATAATATCGTTTATAAGATTTAGCAAATTGCCAACTGCAGTGTTTATGTGGTCAACATATTCATTTTTCTCCTCATCAGTCAGATCGCCTTCAGCAATAAGATTTGAAAAACCAACAATAGAATTCATTGGAGTCCTGATTTCATGACTCATATTGGCAAGAAATGCGGTTTTTAGTCGATCAGCCTCTTCAGCTTTTTCCTTAGCTATTAGATATTTTTCCTGAATAATCTGCTTTTCAGTTATATCGCGACTAATACACAAGATGCCTATTACGTTTGATGAACTATCATGACAGAGTACTTTCAATGTATCATAAAGTCGCCGAGAACCATCAGATAAAGTAATCCACTCTTCGTTTCTGATAGGAATTCCGTTTTCCAGGATTTGTTGATCGTTATCAATATATAGCTCTGCAGCATCGGGTGGGAATAAATCAAAATCTGATTTACCCAATATTTCATCTTCGCCTCTTCCCAAATAACTAGCAAAAGCGTTATTACAGCCTGCATACTTACTTTCAAGATCTTTAAGAAAAACCATATCAGGTATTGAATCCATTACTGAGCGAAGTAAAGAATGTTCTTTTTCCAGTGCACTACGTATAGTTTTAAGATCGAAGATCATTTTATTTGCCGAATCAGCAAGAGAAATGAATTCAGTTGATGAGAGTTCGTCTTTATTGATAAAAGTATAGTCATTGATTGCTTCTTTAAAAAACCTATCAAATCTGGAAAATCCTTGTTTAGTTCTTTTGACAACCCTTTTCGACAAAAAGAATCCAACAAGGAGAATCGCGAATAAAGCAATTATGATTCGAGCAAGAGTTTTATTTTGTTGACTTCTTAATTCATCTCTTTTCTTTACAATAACAGCGTCAACATCATTTTTATAAAAACCGGCACCAATAATCCAACCCCATTCTTGGATTTGTTTTACAAAGGCTATTTTCGGTTCATCATGTTGAGCTCCAGGTTTATGGTATTTGTATTCAACAAAGCCCCCACCCTTTCGGGCTACATTATTAACCTTGTCACTATCCAATATATTTCGAGCTGTAAATGAAACATCACTTGGCTGGATGATTACTCCATTTGATAGCACAGGCTTGCTATTTTTATCCAGGATGAATATATAACCATCACTTCCAAATCTTATATTGGCAATCCTATTTAATACTTCCTTTTTTAGATCTTCTTCAAAATCCGACAGATATTCCTTTGATCCAAAGTACCAATCGAATGGTTGAAACTTTTTAACATAACTGTACTTGAAATGGATTGAATCTCCTTCTTTATTATTTACCTTATGATAATAGGTAATAAATCCCTTGTCTATTTCCTTTAACAATTCAATCTCTCGTCTAACCATGAAATTTCCCAGACTATCATGGAGTGATAAACCTGTAAAACCCTCATAATGTGGGCTTTTAGGGAGTAGCACAGACGTCCCATCAAGTTGATAAATGAATACATAACCATCATCATTTCCTAAGCGAAATGGTCGAACGGCGTCTTTGATCATTTTCTTTATTTCTGAATCTGATTTGATGCCCTTATTCTCGTTGTATATATTTTCAGCGATAGAACAAGCTATTTCAACCCTGTTCTTTAAATCTGCCTTAAGGTTTTCTTGTGCCAATGATCTTACATAGTAAACAAACTCCAAGGTTCGTAGCACTTCTCTTTCCACCAATTGCTTCTGATGGTCATGTAACTTATCGCTAACTTTGAGATATTCAGTTCGGTATTTCCTATTTTCATAGGAAATCCAGTTGTGTCCGATGAACAAAATCAGCATAATAGCGATGGCCATTATACTCCCCAATATCAAATTGCTTAAGCTAGGTTTTCTAAGTGAAGTTATTATGTAGTTGATTTTAGATTTCATAGTTTGATTCAAGATTTCATTCTCATAATCTCATATACTCCTCAAAAAGTACTTGAAGGAAAGATTTACCTTGCCTTTTTGTATATTCTTTTAATTCGGGAGGAACTGTATCTTCACTATAGTGATCTAACCTTGCATCATATACAAAATGACCATTTTTGGATATCCAGCCTAATCCCTCCTCAAAAGAATAATACGCATATTCAGGAGAATAAGGATTGAATAAGTCCCTACTCCATTTAAATGGGGTACTATCAAGACCAAGTTGATTCAAGAGGGTCGAGGCTAAATCCATTTGATTTGATAAACGATTGATTTTTAAACCTCGAAATTCTTGTTTAATGACTTCACCGAAGAACAACATTGGTATTTTATGGTAAGCCGGAGTAGTAAAACTCCAGTTTCTGTATGAATTGTGGCTATGATCAGCAACTATTATGAAAAGTGTATTATTGAACCATGCTTGCTTTCTTGCTTCAGCAAAATAATTGCCAAGACAACGGTCAGTATAATAGGCAGAATTAATATAATCGTTTTCATTTTCTCCCCAATCAAACACATTTTCCATTGGTTGATCATACGGCGAATGTGAACTTAAAGTAAAGAGTCCTGAAAAGAAAGGTTCTTTTTCATTATTTAGATCAGCTAACTGCCGTGATAGGACAAATTCATCGTGCACACCAAGCTTGCCACGAAGCACATTATTCCCAAAGTCATTATGCTCAACAACTTTCTCAAATCCATTATAAAGAATATACCCTTTAATATTACCATACCTTAACTGTCCTCCAAAATAAAAAGAAGTCTGATACCCTTTATCAATCAAGCTCTTGGTAATAGTAGGCAATTTGCTGAATTTTTCAGGCTGTACTGTTACGGAAGAGATTGGATGGGCAGGAAAACCACTAAAAATGCTTCCCATTGCCTGTTCACTTCTGGGGCCCGTAGCATATAAATTTGTGAATAATATACCTTGTTTTTCAAGTTCATGAAATTCAGGTGTAATACCCGGTTGGCCTCCAATTGATTCAATTAAATCAGCTGACCAGCTTTCAAGTATAATTAGTACAATATTAGGCTGTTTTGTATTGAGTATTCTAGTAGTTGAATCCTTGGGGTATTCATGTAATTGCTGAACATTTAACTGAGCTTCTTCAAGAGAATAGAAAGCATAAGGATTTTTGCCAAAATTCTTATAGTTCTCAATAACACTGATTGCTAGATTAAAACCTGAATTGACAGCGGCAAGGTTGAGGATATTGTGATTTGAATAATAAGATTCACTTTGGTTAATTGGAATCTGTTGCCAACCTCCCCTACCACCTATAAATAAAAAAGGAAGAATTAGAATAATAATCAACCAAACTTTAAAATACCAGCTTTTCAAAGGCTCCAATATCATTACATGGAAATACTTCTTATACAACCAATACGATGCTGTGCAAAGCAGGAAAAAAAGAACGATTAAAATAAAAAAGGTTGATGTTGATGCTGAATTATATACTTCTGAGGGATTCTGTAAATACGTTAATGCCTTGTATGGCATTTTGGTTTTCCACTCAGGGTATACTCCGAGTTCAGTAGTAACTAGTAAGGAAAATACGACAATAGCAGATAGTGTATAAATTTTATTTAACTTATTCAGCCACTGAGCACTATAAAAGCTCTGTACAATCAAGAGTAGAAATGGGAATAGCAGAAGGTAACAGGAAGTTGCAATATCCAGTGGAATAGCATGCCAAAATGCTGCTAATGATTCACCAAATGCAATACTTTCAGTTTTAATTAAGTCAATATTATATAATAGAAATACCGCCCTCGTAATAAAGAAAAACAACATCCAAAAAGCCAGTTGTTTTAAAAATGATGCAAATATTTTCTTCATTTATTTCTTTCTATACGCGGGACAAAATTAGCCTATTCTTTGAATTATCAAAGAACATCAAAAATAAATATAGAATTTTCGATGTGTTCCATAATTCCAGTCCTTATTAATCGAAGGATCCGGAAATTCTTAATATTTTTGCATAGTGAAGATACAAACTGCTTCTTTTCGCAATCTGAATTTGTTTCTCGTTGATATTCCTCATTTTTAATAATTTCTATATAAATGAACCAACCAAAGCTAAGTGTAATTATTTGTGTCTTTAATGAAGAAGAAAACATAAAGCCATTGAATAAATGGATCAATGACTCATTAATAGATATTGATTACGAGATTGTATATGTGGATGATGGATCAACCGATTCTACAATTAAACAAATAAAAGATCTTGCTGATGAAAAGGTGGTTCTTGTTGAATTAAGGAAAAACTTTGGGCAGAGTTCTGCCTTATATGCCGGCATTGAACATGCAAAAGGTGAATATCTCGTAACAATGGATGGTGATTTGCAAAATGATCCTTCAGATATTCCAGGAATGCTGAAACTAGCAATTGAGCAAGATTGGGATTTGGTTGCAGGCGCACGCAAGAACCGTCAAGACGGAATTTTCCTTAGGAAAATCCCCAGCAAGATTGCTAATTCAATTATTAGAAGCAGTACCGGTGTGAAGATTAAGGACTATGGATGTACTTTAAAGGTATTTAAGAGTGATCTAGCTAAAAATATAGCATTGTATGGCGAACTCCACAGGTTCATACCTGTTCTAGCTAGTCTTGAAGGCGCTCGAATAACCCAGGTTGATGTGAAACATCATGCCAGAGAGTTTGGGAAATCAAAATATGGGATAAACAGAACCTTTAAGGTTATTAGTGATCTGCTGCTTATGTTGTTCTTCAAAAAGTATATGCAACGGCCAATGCATCTTTTTGGTGGACTTGGATTGATTTTGACTCTAATTGGCTTTATTATTAATTCATACTTTTTGGTATTAAAGCTAAGTGGGCATGATATATGGGGTAAGCCGATGCTATTATTGGGAATCTTATTGGTCATTGCAGGTATACAGTTAATTACAGTCGGTATAATTGCTGATGTTCAAATGCGCACCTATTATGAGTCACAGAATAAACGACCCTACACAATACGAAAAATCCATACTTTCAGGAATTAAATGAAACCTCTTTTAAAGGCTTTTCTTAAGATTTCAGTTTCTCTTGTCGCTTTGTATTATGTATACACCAAAATCGACATACAGGTTGTGGCTGAAATCTTCAAGAAATTGAATTATCTTTTGCTATTTGTGGCTCTGCTGTTATTTGTAGGGTCTAAGATAATTTCAGCCTTCAGATTAAACTACTTTTTTAAAATGATAAATGCAAAACTGGAGATATACAGCAATCTGCGGTTGTATTTGTTGGGTATGTATTATAATCTCTTTCTACCAGGAGGCATAGGTGGTGATGGATACAAAGTTTGGATTTTGAATAAGAACTTCAATATTAAGGTCAAAGATCTCTTTTGGAGTGTATTCCTGGATAGATTAAATGGGGTCTTTGCTTTGTTTTTACTTTCTTTACTTATGGTTCCCCTACTTTCATTAACTGCAGATTTAAAGATATTGTCAATCATCGCAATCCCTATCAGCTTGATTATTTATTTAATTGTTAACAAGAAGTTCTTTAAGACATTCTACCCCGTATTCATTCCAACTACTTTGCTTTCTCTGGCAGTCCAGGTATTGCAACTTTTGTCTGCTCTTTTTATTTTATGGTCAAATGGTTCAACAGGTCATGTTGAAGCTTATTTGTTTTTATTTCTCATCTCATCCATCGTTGCAGCCCTGCCAATTACTATTGGTGGAATAGGTTCACGTGAAATAACCTTTCTTTTTGGTGCAAAATTGTTAGATTTGGATATTAACCTATCAATTGCATTGAGTCTTATTTTTTATATCATAACCTTAGTAGTGTCATTGGCAGGTATTTATTATAGTTTAAACACAAAATCACTTGATTTGCAATTAGAAGAAGAGTCAATCTCCTAAATATACAATTCCAAATGAGTAAAATCTTAATAACCGGTGCAGCAGGTTTCATAGGTTCTAATCTTGTCGTTCAATTAGTGAAAAATGGTACGCAAGTTATAGGTATAGACAATTTTGATAATTTCTATGATGTAAACTTAAAGAGGGCAAATTTGGCAGGTTTGATTGAATCGCCAAAGTTCTCTCTTATTGAAACCGATATCAGAAATAAAGAGCAGCTTACTAAGGTGTTTAATGAATACAGGCCCGATTGTGTTGTGCATCTTGCGGCCAGAGCCGGCGTTAGACCATCAATAGATGATCCGGTACTGTATTATGATGTTAATGTTACAGGAACTCTTATTTTGCTTGAAGTCATGAAGGAATGTGGGGTTAAAAAACTGGTATTTGCTTCCTCTTCCTCTGTATATGGGAATAATAAAAAGGTACCCTTCTCTGAAACTGACAATGTTGACAATCCCATTTCTCCTTACGCAGCTACAAAAAAGGCAGGTGAACTTCTTTGTTATACATACCATCATCTTTATAATTTCGATGTTTTTTGCCTGAGGTTTTTTACTGTTTATGGGCATAACCAACGTCCTGAAATGGCAATCCAGAAATTTGGCAGACATATCAGAGAGGGAAAGCCTATTTCAATGTATGGTGAAGGTAGTACTCGGCGCGATTATACCTATATAGATGATATTGTATCAGGACTAGTAGCTTCAATTGAACAAGTGCATGGTTATGAAATAATTAATCTTGGAAATAATGACACTATTGCTTTGCTTGATTTAATACATTGTATAGCTGAAATAATAGGCAAACCGGCCCAAATTAATCAGGAACCGTTGCAACCCGGCGATGTTGAGATTACATATGCTGATATTGCTAAAGCAAAACAATTACTTGATTATCAGCCTAAGCATTCCATAAAAGATGGATTAAGAAAGATGTTCGTTAATAATAATTCGAATATAAAATGAACAATAACGCTTTAAAGATACTTTCTGAAATACCCGATGATGTTCAATTGGTTGCAGTAACAAAAAAGCGATCTATAGATGAAATTCTGGATGTATATCATTCGGGCATTAGAGATTTTGGTGAAAACAGGGTGCAGGAATTATTGCTTAAGCAACCTTACCTCCCCTCCGATATAAGATGGCATCTTATTGGACATTTACAGACCAACAAGGTGAAATATATTGCTTCCTTCATTCACTTGATTCAAAGTGTTGACAGTATAAAACTTTTGATTGAAATAAATAATCAGGCAAAAAGACACAATCGTGTAATTGATTGCTTATTGCAAGTATATATAGCTGAGGAAGAAACCAAATTTGGATTAGATGCCGGTGAAATAGAGTCAATTCTTTCTTCATCGGAATTAAACGACCTTCAAAATATCAGAATAATCGGATTAATGGGAATGGCAACCTATACTGATGATCTAAATCAAGTTAGAAATGAATTTCATTATTTAAAAAGCTTGTTCGGTCAAATTAAAGCAACCCACTTCCCTACTCAGGATTATTTTTCACAAATATCCATGGGTATGTCAAGTGATTATCTTATCGCGATTGAAGAAGGAAGTACTATAGTAAGAATTGGAACAGCTCTATTCGGTGAAAGAGGTTAATCAGATATTAGATTGAGAACTCAAACAAATAACTATATTAGCAGCCCGACAACTTGATTAAAGATTTGTGTTAAAAGAAATCGTGAGTGTTCACGTAATATTAAATACAAAAATCAATTTATGAACAGAAAATTCAATTTATTTGTAGTTATTTTACTTGGAATTTTTTCCACACTACTATTCACCAGTTGCAATGATGACCCGGATGATCCTAATTTGGAATCATATCCCACCGTTGTACTTTCTGTTACTGAAACCTCCAATTTCCCAGGGAACACGGTTAGTACTGCAGTTTCGCTAACAGCCCCCAATGGATTAAAGAAAATGACCATTTTCAAGAATGGCACTTTATATGAGGAAGTTAGTTACAACTCTGAGAAAACTGCAAATTATAATTTTTCCTATACTATAGAAGCTGGTTCAATGCCAGGCTCCATGCTTGATTTTTCTTTTATTGCCATTGATTCATTAGGCAAACAATCTGATCAAGTAATTTTTAAAATCAATGTTCTAGAATTAATCTCCAGAGAAATTGTACAAGTGAATGGTGATATAACAGAAAACACGATTTGGACTTCTGATAAAATATGGAGATTAAACAATATAGTGAAAGTCATTGACGGTGTAAATCTTACAATTGAACCCGGCACCATTATTATAGGTGCTTCAGATTCCAAAGGAACGCTTCTAATACAAAGAGGAGGGAAAATCCAGGCTCAAGGAACAGTATCCAATCCAATTGTTTTTACATCAGATAAGGCTCCGGGAAACCGGGCTGCCGGTGACTGGGGAGGAATAGTTATTTGCGGGAAGGCACCCAATAATCAAGGCGCATCAATAATCCTTGAAGGCGATTATGGAGCTGTTCATGGTGGCACAAATCCGCAAGATAATTCAGGTACATTATCATACGTTCGTATTGAGTTTGCCGGACGGGTTATCAATAATAATCAGGAGATTAACTCTCTTACATTAGCAAGCGTAGGCTCAGCTACAACAATTAACAATATTCAATGCTCATATAGCATAGATGACTCTTTTGAATTTTTTGGAGGGCATGTCAATGCCAATAATCTCATATCATTCAAGGCTAAGGATGATGACTTTGATATGGATTTTGGGCATGTTGGATACATTCAATTTGCTATTGCCATAAGAGATGGTGATATTGCTGACCAGTATTTTTCAAATGGTATTGAGATTGACAATGATGGTGCCGGCACTCCAATGTCGCCACTAACACAATCTGTTCTGGCAAATATCACAATTATTGGAGCAAAATATAATGCTGAAACTGCAATAAGTCCGTTATTACAGAATGCGGCTCAATTCAGAAGGAATAGTATGCCAAGTATTTATAATTCATTTCTAACGGGATTTCCAGTAGGTATTTTTATTGATGACACCAAAGAGGGATGTAGTCAGAATGCACTTGATGAAAAATTACAAGTTAGAAATATGGTTCTTGCAGGTGTGGAAAACTGGGGTAATAACAACTGGGGAGGGAGTACAAATAACTCCAATGGTCCACTAAAACAAGTAAATGCTAATGTTGCACCAGGATTTGAAATCAATTCCTGGTTTAATACCTCTAATTTCAATAATCAGGTATTGGCCAAGTGGCAGGATGCCGGTATAGATCTAAGTGCCTTTAATTCTGTAAACCCTAAACTTACTCCCAATCCAGGCTCAATTCTATTGTCATCTGCCAGATGGGATAATACGCCAAAAGCAGATATCCCCTTTATTAGCAAGGTCAACTATATAGGTGCTTTTGGATCAACTGACTGGACCACCGGCTGGAGTAATTGGAATCCCCAGGCAACAATATACCAGTAAAGAATTAATCTGATAAAGAAAAAGAACAGTAGATTTATATCTACTGTTCTTTTCTTATTTATGTTACCATGAAAGATTAATTGCTAATAACAATTTTGAATACCCTGATTTCAGATAAACTCTGTACTTTAAGCAGGTAAATCCCACTTGCTATGTTTGAAATATCTACCAGAGTATTGTTGCCGGAGATACTGTTTTCCAAAACAGATTCTCCGGTAAAATCAGCTAGTGAAAAACCAGTCAATAAATCATCTGAGTCGATGTAAATTATACCATTAGCGGTAGGATTGGGATAAATTCTTATACCTGAAACAAAAGTCGTCTTAACTCCAATCCCATCATCAACAGTAATAAAATCTTCCATAACAATAGTATTACTTCCAATAGGATTTGTAACGGTTAGTGTCACATCAAATGTCCCCTCTTCTGAATAAGTAACCACAGGATTGACTTCAGTGGAAGTTAAAGGATTTCCACCTTCAAATGTCCATAACCTGGAAGTTGGTGAACCGCCAGAAATATCAGTAAATTGAATGGGTTCATTTGGGGCAATCAATGAATCAGAGGCAGCAATAGCCGGAATTGGTGTCCCATCCCATAATCTAACGTTTAGTGTTGTGATGCTTTTATCGTTCACAACAAAATTTTTAATAGTCTTGGGCAGATAACCCTCACCAAAAAAAGTAATATTATAACTATCGGCTTTTAGCATTCTATGATAGTTGCCAATATGAAAATCTGAAAATACCATGCTGCTATCAATATCATGGCCTCCAATAAATATCTGACAATTAATGGGTTCACCTGTAATGGTATCTGTAACTATGCCTCTGACTCCATATAATGCCTGTTCCATGTAGTTTAACATAGAACGATGGTTGTAGTTCCAGAAATTTATTAATTGATTGACCGGCAGTAATTTAGTAGCTGATACTTCAAGTGTAAATTCTCTACATTGGTGAAAATAATTCATATAGTCTTGTCTTCCACCTGAAATAGTATACCAGGCATAACCATTCGTAACGCCATTCTGCAGATCTGTAAAGTATCCATTAGGGGAATTAACATGAACGGTATCAGCATATTCACGACTAACGAATCTCCACCAGGCATCATCAGCAGTCAATTTACTCCAGGTATCCCATGGGTAATTGACAACTTCTGCTCCTCCATGGAAATTAGCCGACAAGACGAAATTTCTGTTTTCAGCAAAATTCATAAATGCCATTGTCTCTGCTTGCCATTCTTCTCCATCAGGATGAGGTCCATCATTAGGATCAGGGTCAGGGTAATTTCTATTCAAATCTATATAGTTTGCATTATACCGTGTTGCACCATTTACCGAGTTATTTCCACCTGCATAAGTACCGTCAGGATTAGCCAGTGGGTTAATCCAAATATCCATATTATTAACCATGTGGGTTACTCTCTCATCAATTCCATAATTAAGTAAAAGATAGTCAATTAAGTGCAGGGTCAATATATAACCTGTAGTTTCATCTCCATGAATGGATGAAGTATATAAAAATTCAGGTTCATCCTCCTCAACTCCAACGTTATCACTTATTCTGGCAACTATAATTAATCTATTCTCAACTGATGTGCCAATGGTATCAATGTCACAGATATCAGGAAAATTAGTGGCAAAATCCTGCATGATTTGAAGATAGGCACCATAAGTAGGATAATAATTCCAATCAAGTACTTCTCTTGGGGAGTCTGACATCTGTACCACTCTTAGCTCACTTGGTTTCTGAAGTTTGAAGAACTTGTAATTGAAGTTTGCCTTAAGGTTATTAAACTCTTTTACAGACGCGTATGCATAGATATCTCTACCAATTATTTTGTCAATGCTTATTATCCTGGTAAGTTTTTCGGCATCATCAACTGCATTCTCCAAACGGAAATAAATTTCCCCCTTTTGATCAAATACATTATGGGTTTCATATTCCGATAATGGATTCTGTGAAAAACTTAAGAATGAGATGAATGGCAGTAATAAAGTAAGAATTTTTCTCATTTGGAATATTAGTTTTCTATACCCTTTTCCTTTAACTCGTTGATAAGATTAACAATGCTATTCTGTGTTGCTTTATTTACTTTTACAATAGGCAAACGTAAATGATTAAGTACAATTTTCATTTGCTCCAATGCAGCTTTAATTCCTCCAGGACTACCATCAGCGAACAGCGCTTCTATAAATGGCAAGAGCTTATAATGTAAGTCACGAGCTTCATTTAAATTTCCTTTAAGTGCGGCATTAACCATTGCACTAAAACTTTTCGGATATGCATTTGCAACAACTGAGATTACTCCATTGGCACCGGCTGCTATTAAAGGCATGGTAAGGGCGTCATCACCTGAAATTACCAGGAACCCTTTTGGCCTTTGCCGAATTATTTCCATTATTTGAGTAAAATTACCTGACGCTTCTTTTATTCCAACTATATTGTCAAATTCGGCAGCAAGTTGTAATGTGGTCTCTGGTTTTAAATTTACACTTGTTCTTCCCGGCACATTGTATAAAATAATTGGCAAGGGAGTAGCACAAGCTATCTGCCTGAAATGAAGGTATAAACCTCTTTGTGTAGGTTTATTATAATACGGTGTTACTGAGAGTATGGCATCAATACCATCATCATCAGTAAGCTTAAGCTGATCAATTACCTCCTGAGTGTTATTACCACCTACACCAACTACAATAGGAACGCGATCATCAATTACTTCTTTTGCAAATTCAATAAGAGCCTTCTTTTCATCTTTTGACAGTGTTGAAGCTTCACCCGTTGTGCCAAGGACAACTAAATAATTTACTCCTTTGGTAATGGTGTATTCAATAAGTTTTTCAAATGATCCGAAATCAATGCTTCCTTGTTTGTGAAATGGAGTTACTAAGGCTACCCCTGTCCCTATTAGTTTTTTTTTCATGGTTAATAAGGTTGGTCTATTTTTGGTGTTATTGCTTGGTTTTCTGAAATAAATTCCAAATTGTCAGTATAATGAACTATTTGGTCAATCAGTTCCTTACTATCAATATCAGATTTTGTGTCAATCATTATATCGTATGGCAATGGCCGATCATCGATCTTTCTGCCAAGTTTAAAACTTGCTTTTGACAGACAGGCGATATAATGTAGGCTGAAGTTATCGGGACTGCTCAAATCAAGCAGTACATCAAATTCTTCATTCATAAACTGTTTTACAAAATTCGCCTTGGGCCTGAAGAAGATATCGAGGTCTTTGGGCAGTAAGAGATCATAAGAAAGCTTGGGAATATAAAATACCGGTGTTCTGTTAAATTGATATAATCCTAAAACCTGTACCTTTTTTCGCTTTTCCTGAAGTTCCCTGGTAAATGAACTCACTCTGTTATAATCATCTTCTGAATTTAGTAAGTAAATAATTCCAATGTTATGTGCATTATTGAGATTAACAGGTATCCTTTTTCGCGTTGTTTTGGCTAATTCTTTGCGCAAAAACCGTTTACCGAAATATATTCGTATGTTATTAATAAAGTCCAAGGTGCAAGTTTTTTTGTTTGATAATCCTCATGAATAATCCCGAAGCCATAAAATTATAAAAACTAACGGATTGAAGTCTAATAATTGGAAATTATTCTTGGGGCTCCTTTTTGACTTTCAGTGAAATGATCTCACCAATATACATCCTGTGATAATCATTGTCAGGATAATGCTTCTGAATACCTGGAAGAACAAAGCAATCAGGATTAATATCCTGATAATAGATCTTGCGACATTCCATTATTATACGTGCTTCCTCAAAACTAATATAATCACCTGAAAACATGGGTGTAAGATTTACCTCTTCTACCTTATTGCAATCACGACCGGAATATGTTCCGCAGAAATTAAGTTTACTCCTATATTTTTCATCAAAGAAGCTGCAAGTGAACTTCTCCTCCAATTCCACGAACTCATAGGTATATCGTTGAGGCCTAATAAAAATAAACATAACAGGTTTGTTCCATAACATTCCCATACTACCCCAACTTGCTGTCATTGTATTATAGCGCTGCTCTTTACCGGCAGTAATCAACATCCAATCATACCCAATCAATTTAATTGCATTCTCTGCCAGCGCTGCAGGCTTTATCTCTTCGAAATCAGGAGACGATAATTCATTGTAAATATTTTCAACCATAGCATCAATTATATTAAATGTATCATTACTGTAATGGTTTATTAACCTTAACTACTCTTTTCAAGTCAAGAAGATTCATTGGATTGGAGCCAAGATAATAAATCTGCTTACTGGTAAAACGTAAAACCTGATCATAGAAGAGTACTACCACTGGCGACTTTTCCATCATCACACTGTCCATTATCCTATATAATTTATATCTAACGGAATCATTTGCCTCATTGATCGCATCCTTGTACAATTTATCAAATAATTTATCCTCAAATTGGGTGTAATTAGGTCCTGCAGGACTCTTGTTCGAAGAATAAAACAGCGACAAATAATTCTCTGCATCAGGATAATCAGCAATCCAGGAACCTCTGAAAAATGCAACTCTTGCCTGGGCGATATTTTCTCTAAGTGTACCGGGTGGAGAAACGTCGATTTTTATATTGAAACCAATCTGAGTCAGCTGACTTTGAATAAACTGACTTATGTCCAGATATGATGCATTTGTTGAAATTGTTATCGGAGGTAACCCTCTACCTTCAGGATAACCGGCTTCTTCAAGTAATCTGGAGGCCAACGCAGGATTATATTTATATCCATAACCTGCATCAGCATTATAGCCAGGGAGTCCAACAGGAATAATGCCTTCCGTACCCGGTTCTCCTATTCGGTTTCTTAGATACCTTATCATTTTTTCCCTGTCGAAGCCTACGTTTATTGCTTTTCTGACTCTTATATCCTGTAAAGGATTTTTCTTCATAACCTGATTATTCTTATCATACACAATACCAAGGTATTCCGTATTCAAATATGGTTGGGTTATAAGGTTTACCCTATCCCTATATTTTTTCTTCAGATCACCTGATGGGCTGAGCAATTCGTCTTTATAGCTTGCATCAAGTCCTGACATAAAATCAAGATTTCCTTTTACGAATTCCAGGAATGCAGATTGCTTGTCAATAATAAAGGAAATAGAGACTGCATCAAGATATGGGAGCCTTTGACCGGCGGAATCCTTCTCAAAATAGTCAGGATTCTTAACCAACACCAACTTGACCGCTTCTTTAAGCATTTTAAACTTAAAAGGGCCTGTTCCAACGGGATTTACCCTAAAATCTTCACCATAAAATTCAATTGCTTCTTTAGGAACTATAGAACAGTATTGCATACTCAACATTCCAGCAAAAGGCGGGAATGGTTGTTTTAGTTTTATCTCTACAATACTATCGTTTATGGCAACAATATGTTTTTCCCCCTTGTTGTCTTTCACATGATTCATAATCCAGGCACCTGGTGAGGCCAATTTATCATCAGCCAAACGCTTTAGACTATACACCACGTCATTGGCATTAACTAGCCTACCAATGCTGTCATTGAATACCGGTGAATCATGAAAGCGGACATCCCTCCGTAGAATAAAGGTATATGTTGTCCCATTATCTGATATTTCCCATTTTCGAGCAATACAGGGCTGTATTTGCAAAATGCTATCGAGTTGTACCAGCCCATTATATAATTGGTTTACTGCCCATATATTAGCCTGATTCCTGGCAAATGCAGGATCCAGTGATGTGATCCCCGATGATTCATTATATTTGAATACAGTAAGTTTACTATCCTGCCGGTCAAAAGTAGTACATCCTGAAACAAGGAAAATTAATAATATTAAGAAGTATCCGGTTTTACTTTTCATAAGATTTTGCTACTATGGGCAAATGTATTACAAAAATGATTGTACTTGATCTATATGTGGCCTCATTAATAGTATATTTGAACTTTCAAACACTCAAACTATGAAAAAGAACTTTACCCTATTCTTCCTGATGAATCTGGTTTGTTTTACTCTGCTTGCCCAGGATTTCAGCACTATGAGAGGTAGCGAGATTTGTGCTACCAAGAAGCAAAATAACCTCACCCCTTTGGTATCATCATCTCCCAATTCACCTCGTCACTCTTTTGATGTATTGAATTATAGCCTTGATCTCGACATATTCAACTGCTACATATCACCTTACCCTAAAAGTTTCACCGGTACAAATACTGTTACATTTAAAGTCGACAGTACATTATCCTCAATTGTTCTGAATGCCGTGAACAGTTCTATTGAAGTGGAAGCTGTTGGAGGAGCCGGAACTTCATTTAGCCATCAACTTAACCGTTTACAAATTAATCTTGACAGGACCTATCAACCTGGAGAAATTGCTGAGGTAATTATTAGCTATAATCATCTGAATGTAACCGATAATGCTTTTTATGTCAGCAATGGCTTTGTTTTTACAGATGCTGAACCCCAAGGTGCGCGTAAGTGGTTTCCTTGTTATGATGAGCCAAGTGATAAGGCAACACTAGAATTGAGGGCAAAAGTGCCTTTGAATGTAAAACTTGGATCAAACGGCAGGCTTGCTGATTCTGTTGTTGTTGCTGATTCTTTATGGTATACTTGGATCAGCCGTGATCCAATCGCAACATATCTGATGGTAATCTCATCAAGAGTTAATTACAATCTCAATATAGTGAATTGGATAAATCCAGATAATCAAAGTGATACATTGCCAATCCGTTTTTACTATAATCCTGGTGAGAATCCATCTGCCATGAAGCAGATGATATTACCATTAACTGACTTTTATGTCTCTTTGTTTGGTGAGCACCCATTTGAAAAGAATGGATTTGCTACTGTAGGACCTCAATTTACCTGGGGAGGCATGGAAAATCAAACACTCACTAGCTTATGTCCAGGTTGCTGGTATTCCAGCCTGATTGCCCACGAATATGCTCACCAATGGTTTGGAGATATGATTACTTGTGCTACCTGGGCTGATATATGGTTGAACGAGGGTTTTGCTACATATATTGAAGCATTATGGACCGGTGAGGTTTATGGTTTTGAAGAGTATGTGAATGAAATGGAGTCAAATGCTTCTTATTATATGAACAGCAATCCTGGTTGGGCTATCTCCAATCCTGATTGGGCTATAAATCCTCCTTCAAACAATGTATTGTTTAATTATGCAATTACCTACATGAAGGCATCGTGTATCCTCTATATGTATAGAAATGTTGTGGGTGATTCGCTCTTCTTCAACAGTATTTATGAATATGCAAATGACACCGTAAATTTCAGGTATCAATCAGCAACAATTCCCGATTTTGTTGAAAAAATGAATGAGACTACAGGCATGGACTTGAACTACTTCTTTGACCAGTGGCTTTATACACCAAACCATCCGACGTATTACAATACCTATGAAATTATCCAGCTTTCACAAAACCAATGGGAAGTGAAATTTAATACCAAACAAACACAAACCAATACGGGATTCTTTAAGATGCCGATAGAACTAAGAGTCGCTTTTACTGAAGATGATACCTTATTTACGGTAATGAATGAATTCAATGATCAGAATTATTCGTTTATTTTTGATAAACGGCCTCTTTTATTGCAGTTCGATCCAAATAACAAGATCATACTAAAAAATGCCTCATTGATTGTAGGAACAAATTCAAATCCTGAAACAGATAAATCAACCGTTAAAGTTCTTCCAAATCCTTCTCAAGGTTTATTCAATGTTGTATTCAATAGTCAGCAACCTTCCGTTTTCAACCTACAGATAATCTCATCTCATGGATCAATTTTGCTTGACAAAAGATTGAATGCATCAGTAGGATCGAATAGCTATCCCTTGAATTTATCGGAATATGGGAATGGTACTTATTTTTTAAGAGTTAGCAATGAAAACTTCAGTTTTACTGACAAATTGATTATATTGAAATAATTGTTTCAACATGAAAAATTGATTATACAATATTGACAGGTATTCCCATCAATTCTGAAATGTCTTATAAGAAAAAATCACGCAGTTCAACTGCGTGATTTTTTTACTTAAAAGTATATTCTATACGGAGTTTAAAACCTAGCTTTTACTATTATTCTTTCCATCCAATGCCAGACTTAACACTTCAATCATTTGCTCAACGTAATGGAAAGTCAAACCCTTCACATAGACTGGGTTGATGTCGTCAATATCCTTTTTATTATCAATTGGAAGTATAATCTCCTTTATTCCAGCACGGCGGGCTGCGAGTATTTTCTCCTTTATTCCTCCAACAGCCAGAACCTTACCACGGAGAGTAATTTCACCTGTCATGGCAAGTTTTGGTCGCACTTTTTTCTGGGTATAGGCAGATGCAAGGGCCGTAAACATAGTAATCCCAGCTGATGGACCATCTTTTGGTGTTGCGCCTTCAGGGATGTGAATATGAACATTGTTCTTTTCGAACATCTCAGCGGGTATCTTAAGCTTATCACTCTTTGATTTGAGAAATTCATAGGCAATAGTTGCCGATTCCTTCATTACGTCACCCAGATTACCGGTAATACCCAATGTACCTGTTCCACGGCTTAAGCTGGTTTCAACAAAGAGGATCTCCCCTCCTACAGGTGTCCATGCTAAACCTGTAACTACACCAGGCACATGAATATCATTATCTATCTCATACTTGAACTTTGAAATGCCTAGAATCTTTGATAAATCAGCTTCTGTTATCTTAATATTGTACTTTTCACCTGTAACAATGTATTTTGCCTGATGCCTAATCACTTTGGCAATACACTTTTCAAGTGCCCTAACACCTGACGCACGGGTATATTTATCAATTATTGTTTCAATTATCTTCTTTGAGAACTCCACCTGATCAGGTTTAACACCATGTTCTGCGAGTTGCTTGGGTATTAAATGCCTTCGCGCAATCTCAATCTTTTCTTCCAATAGGTAACCGTTTATTTCAATCACCTCCATCCTATCGCGTAAAGCGGGATGAATGGTCGACAGATTGTTGGCAGTAGCAATGAACATAACTCTCGACAAGTCATATTCGAGCTCAATGAAGTTATCATAGAACGTATTATTCTGTTCCGGATCAAGAACCTCAAGCAAAGCTGCAGAAGGGTCTCCATTAATGTTGGCACCAATAACCTTATCAATTTCATCAAGCACGAACACCGGATTTGAAGCTTTGGCCTTACGAATACTTTGCAATATTCGGCCGGGCATTGCTCCAATATATGTTTTGCGGTGGCCTCTGATTTCTGCTTCATCACGCAAACCACCCAACGACATTCTTATATATTGACGGTTTACTGCTTTTGCAATGGACTTGCCCAGAGAAGTCTTACCGACGCCCGGAGGTCCATACAGGCATAAAATCGGAGATTTCATATCACCTTTCAACTTGAGTACTGCGAGGTATTCAATGATTCGCTCCTTCACTGATTCAAGTCCAAAATGATCTTTATCAAGTATTCTTTGGGCTCTATTCAAGTTGAAATTATCTTTTGTATATTCACTCCAAGGTAAATCAAGTAAAATCTCAAGGTAATTCAACTGCATTGAATACTCCATTGCAGCAGGATTAATCCTTTGCAATTTTGACATTTCCTTATCAAAAGTTGAAGCCACATTGTCAGGCCATCTTTTGTTGGCAGCTCTTTGTCGAAGTTCGGATATTTCATGAGCATTCGGATTGTCGCCCAACTCAGCCTGAATTGTCTTTAGCTGTTGATTAAGCAGGAACTCTCTCTGCTGTTTGTCAAGGTCTATTTTTACCTTGTTCTGTATTTGATTCTTTAACTCTATTATCTGTAATTCTTTCGTCAGCATTCCAAGCACTGTATTTGCCCGATCAATCAAATCAGTGATAGTAAGAAGCATCTGTTTCTCTTCCAATGATATATTGAGATTAGAAGAGATGAAGTTGACAAGAAAAACCGGACTTTCTATGTTCCGGATTGCAAAAACACTATCTGATGGAAGATTTGGCGACAAGTTAATGATCTGTATTGCCAAATCCTTGATAGACGACATTAGTGCATTGAATTTCTTGTCCCTAAGAACTTTCTTCGTGTTTTCAACAGGTGAAACCTTTGCCATGAAATAAGGTTCATCCTGAATCACCTCTATTATTCTGAATCTCTTCTTGCCTTGAATAATGGCTGTTGTACTACCATCGGGCATTTGAAGAATTTTAATAATATATGCAATGGTTCCAATTTCATTAAGGTCTCTTGCTGTGGGATCTTCTATTTCAAAATCCTTTTGAGCAACTGCTCCAATAATCTTATTCCCTTTGTAATAATCTTTTATAAGCTTGATTGACTTGTCACGTCCAACGGTAATAGGTATGACAACACCCGGAAAAAGTACGGTATTCCGAAGCGGCAAAATTGGCAGTATATCAGGCACTTCTTCAGCATTCATAAGTTCTTCATCCCTACTTGTGAGTAGAGGAATAAACTCTGAATCATTCTCTATCAAGTCAGTAAGCTCGATTCTAGTTTTACTCATAATTATTTAGTTAATAAACCTGAATATTTGGGTCGACAAAAAACACTAATAATAATAGCAATACACCCCAATGTCAAATACTATGCCATCATTGTCGACTCGCTCGACAGAAGTCATCCGATTAACAAGAATGGTAATAAAAGGTTTAGATTTTCCTATATTCGTGAGTAAGGTTGTACACGGCTTCAATCAATCGGGAATCGGCATCAGTAAATTCAAGGTCTCTGCGCTTGAACATTCCCCTTGCAATTTCAATAGCTTTTTTAGGATTAAAAGTTTGCAATCCCGCAACACCGCCCCATTTAAACGATGGAATAAAATTTCGCTGGAAACCAGATCCGAATACATTTACGCTCACCCCCACAACTGTCCCTGTATTAAACATGGTGTTAATGCCACATTTTGTATGGTCACCCATGATTAATCCGCAAAACTGTTGGTTTGTTTCAACAAAGGTTTCATCAGCATAATTCCAGAGCTTAACATTATCGTATGTGTTCTTCAGATTGGAAGTATTGGTATCTGCTCCTATATTGCACCATTCTGCAATTACCGAGTGCCCCATAAAGCCATCATGTGCCTTGTTTGAGTAACCAAAAATTACTGAATTATTAATTTCACCGCCAACTTTTGAATATGGGCCTATGGTTGTTCCTCCATAAATCTTTGCCCCCATCTTAACGGTTGAATTATCACACAATGCCAATGGGCCTCTTAAATTTGAGCCTTCCATCACTACGGCATTCTTACCAATGTAAATGGGGCCATCTTTAGCATTTAAAGTCGATGCAAGTATTTCTGCCCCTTCTTCAATAAAAATATTCTCAGGTGATATTGCAAGGCAATGTGAAGGTATGGGTTGTGACTTTCTACCGGCTGTCAATAGCAAATAATCATCCTTTATGGCTAGGTCATTGCGTGCGAATATATCCCATGTATTAACTATCTCCAGAAACTCAACATTTGTTTCAATTTCCTCAATTGAATTTGACTGGGCTTTAAAATCCTCCTCATTCAAACACATTGCAAGGATAGTTTCATTCTTTATCAATGCAAAACCGGGTTTGAGTTTGTTAATTTCAGCTATCAGGGCTTCATTCGGACAAATGGCACCATTAATTATAATATTCGATTCGCTTTTTATAACTGGGTATTTTTCAGCGAGATACTTCTCTGTCAGTGTCGATGTCTTAACA
>JAEYXG010000255.1 GCA_023428585.1 Bacteroidota bacterium | reverse complement strand
GATTATCATAGTATGCTCAACAGCCCAGAATCTAAGCCCAGGGTATTTCATTGTACTTCCAAAATCATTGAAGGCTGCCTGCGTGAATGGGCTAAGGAAAACATAAAGTACAATTCCAACCAGTAATTGGAAGTGCAATGAGCCAAGGAATGACAAGGCTAATGTTTTCATTGTTTTATTGAACTCTTGATGGTTGGTCAATGAATATATCAGCATCAAGATTAGCAGAATGCCGGAAAATAAAATTAGCCATCTGTTCCATGAATGTATAATCAAGAATAAATTGTATAAGCTCCCCATATTTATTTTTTGCTCAATAAACCGGAAAGTCAATGAATTGTTTTAATCGGATATATCATCTAAAGAAAAAAGCCGACTAAAGAAAAAAGTCGACTTTTTTAGGATTTCCTTTTATATTTCAGGAATCAATGCAAATATTGTTTTTATTATCGCATGTCAATTTCTTCAATACCAGGATGATCAGCTGTTCTAAATGTGAACATGCTATCGTAGAAGTTCTGATTTACATCCATCTTATTGATGATATAGCTGTAGACAGATCCATTTTTATCATAGATAGCTAGCGTATTTATCATCTTCTTTGGTTTATCAATGGTTACTTTGACTTTGCTAAAATTCTTCTTCTGAAGTGGCGTCAATTCAATGATTTGTTGTTGCGGAGTTTCTTTGATAAGTTTTGCTTTGAAGTTCTTGGTGTATGATGTTAAGAGATTCGTAGGATTAATGGATTCTTCGGAATCACTTACATTATTAATTTGAACTTCATTGGCATCTTTTAGATAAGTCCAGACTGTTTTTCCATCGCAAATAACATCCTGACCTGAGACAGTAAGTTTGTATTTTTCACCTTTTGAAACGAGAACCCCTTTATAGCTATCGTTTATTTTTTGGGCTACATTCTCCATTTTATAGGTAAATTCAATACGAATAGTCTTGTAACTCTTTGTGGTTGCTGAAACTCCATTTAATATGCTTTCTGCTTTTTTGTCAGTTTGAGCTGTCAACGCAAGAGTAAGTATAATTATCCAGGTTGTCAGGAATAATTTTTTCATGATCGGTTTTAGTTGTTTATTATAGTTCGTTTTTATTTCCATCTAAGTAAAGGTCCTTCAAAAACTGTTCCAAAGCTAGTTCATTAGTTACCCTAACTTCACGAGCTTTACTACCTTCAAATGGACCAACAATGCCGGCAGCCTCTAGTTGATCAATAATTCTACCGGCACGGTTATAGCCAAGCTTAAGTTTTCTTTGTAAAAGCGAAGTGCTTCCTTGTTGAGTAGCAACAATAATTCTAGCTGCATCCTCAAAGAGTTCATCCCGTTGCCCGGGATCAAAGTCGACTTCTTTTTCATCCTGTTCATCAGAATACTCCGGTAAATGGTATGCATCAGGATATCCTCTTTGTGAACCGATAAATTCTGTTACTCTTTCAACTTCGTGCGTGTCGACAAAGGCACATTGTAGTCGTAATAAATCACTACCAGTTGATAAAAGCAAATCCCCTCTTCCTATTAATTGATCAGCACCCCCACTGTCAAGAATAGTTCTGGAGTCAATTTTTGATATTACCCTAAAAGCAAGTCTAGCGGGGAAATTAGCTTTAATAGTACCGGTGATGATATTAACGGAAGGACGCTGAGTAGCAATAACAAGGTGAATTCCAATTGCTCTGGCTTTTTGAGCCAGTAAAGTCAATGGTACCTCTATTTCTTTACCCGCAGTCATAATCAGATCGGCATATTCATCAATAACCACAATAAGATAGGGGAGGAACCTATGCCCGTGCAATGGACTCAACCGTCGTGCAATAAATCTTGTATTATATTCCTTGATATTTCTTACCTGGGCATCTTTAAGCAGATCATACCTGTTCTCCATTTCAATATTTAGAGAGTTGAGTGTTCGTACTACCTTTCTGGTGTCAGTAATAATTGCTTCTTCTGAATCAGGTAATTTAGCAAGGAAGTGTCGTTCAATTTTTGAAAACAGAGTCAACTCAACCTTCTTAGGATCAATCATAATAAATTTTACCTCAGAAGGATGTTTACAATATAGAATTGATGTAATTAATGCATTCAATCCAACTGACTTCCCTTGTCCAGTAGCTCCTGCCATTAATATATGTGGTAATCTGGAGAGATCTACAATATAAGGCTCATTTTGTATGGTCTTACCAATTCCAAAGGGGAGCTCGAATTTATTGGACATAAACTTATCAGAGCCCAAAACAGATTTCATTGGCACTATTTCCGGTTTCAGATTAGGAACTTCAATTCCAATAGTTCCTTTACCCGGTATAGGTGCAATGATACGTATTCCCATTGCTGCCAAGCTTAAGGCGATATCATCTTCCAAATTTCTAATCTTGGAAATCCTTACTCCTTTAGCTGGTATAATTTCATATAGTGTAACTGTTGGCCCAATGGTTGCTTTGATTTTGTCAATAGCAATACCATAGTTGCCTAAAGTTTCAACTATTCGGTCTTTGTTTGCTTCCAATTCTCCTTTTTGAGCTTCATAGGAAACGCTTCCAGGTACATAATCATCCAATAATTCCAGACCCGGTTTCTTGTATTCAGCCAAATCTAATGTAGGGTCGTATTCTGTGTCAATAGTATAATGAACCGGGTTGCCTTCATTACTCAATTCATTCTCCGTATCTGAATCTGACTCTTGAATTGGGACAGGTTGCTCAATCGTGAATTCAATATCTTTGTTTGCCGCAACATTAACAATATCATCTTTCTCAATCTCTGGTTCAGTAGGGAAGATGAAATCATTCTTTTCATCCTCTTCTTCTTTAACAGCATATTCAACTGTATTGTATTTGTCCTCGGGTAATGGATTGCTTATTCGTGAATTTGTCTTCCGCTCACTTGAGTTACTTGAAAACAGCTCTTCATCTGAATCATTAGCAGCTGATTCTGCTGATTTTGGAGGAGGCTTTGGGAAGCTTAGAGGCATGTTAAATGCCAACACAAGGAATGCTAATAATGTGAAGAGTATGAATATGGCAGTTCCTGTTTTTCCAAGCAGGCCTTCCAAAATGAAAGCGCTCTGATATCCGGTGATTCCGCCAAGTATGGCATAAGAAGTGTTTCGGAAGATGAATCCAAGAGCAACTGTTAACCAAGTCATGCCAACCAAGGAGTTGACAATGGTTCTCCATAATGGAAGTATAGTAATCTTCAGTGCCAATTGCATTCCTGAAACAAAAAGAATAAGAATAATAAAGAATGCGGCTACACCAAATCCCTTTTTGATTAGCAAGATTGATAAGGCAGCGCCCAATCGTCCGGCCCAGTTATCAGCTACTATTGAATAATCAGTCAGGATTTCTTTAAAAGAAAAATGTGAAAAGATATCATCCGCATCCCATTTGAAATATAGGAATAAGTATGAGGAGAAGGCAAAAAGAAGATATATTGATAAGAGAATAAGGAATACTCCAAATATCTTACCAATTCTGCCGTCATTAGTCCAGGCAGGTAAGGTGGCTTTGCTGCTCTTTTTTTGCTTTTGTGGCTTAACAGACTCTTCTTCCTTAGGCCTGTTTTTCTTTAGTGTGTTGCCCTTAGCTGCCATTGACTCATTTTTAATTACATACCCCCACCAAACATTTGTCTGAGTTCTTCAGGAGTGCTTTCTTTATAATCTGAAGGTATATCAAATTCACGATTGGCAACTCTTCCTTCCTCAACTTTGGTAGCAGTAAGAAGCATGTTCATTCCCTGCATTTTATATCTAAACTCCAGTGGAATGCCGGTAAGATTCCTGTATTCATTATCATAGAATATCTTATTGCTTCCCACTTCCTCAGAATAGTAAACTTCTATAGGATTTGCCTTCGATTTTTCATCACCATAATGGATATTTGCCTTTTTACAGACGAAGCCTGCAATTTCTTTACTTTCATTAGCTGACTCAACAATAGGCTCCTTTCCAAGTGGGCGGTCAGATCCTTTTCTTGGCTTGATAGCTGCTTTTCTGCCCATTATATCAATGAGTATTACCGTAGTTTTAGCTTCAGAATCCAAAAGTAAAACTTGGTTCATTTCACCCATCTTTAATTCAGCTCTTGATTTGCCTTCATTCAACTTAAGAACCATTGTTTGTGGCATTGCTGTAAGTTGTGATGCACTAAGGTTTGATTCAGGATAACTAATCTGATATGTAATAGTTCCCTTGAATTGTTTTCCTTTGTTCTGAGCTGTCGCCATTAATGTTGTAAAGACAAACAGAATGAGTAATATTGAGGTAACTCTAATTTTCATGATTTGACTGTTTTAGCTTATTTTTCATCCAGAATAATTATCTTTTCAATTCTGTCACCGGCACGAATCATATCAATAACATCAAGCCCTTCGAATACCTTGCCAAAACAAGTGTGGTTTCTGTCTAAATGTTGAGTGTTTTGACGATTGTGGCAAATAAAAAACTGGGAACCACCCGTATTTCTTCCGGCATGTGCCATAGAGAGGACACCCCTGTCATGGTACTGGTTATTACCAGTGAGTTCACAGTCAATTGTATAGCCCGGTCCACCGGCACCTGTACCATTTGGGCATCCACCTTGAATGACAAACTGTGGAATTACCCGATGAAAAGTAAGGCCGTTATAAAATCCTTCATTTGAAAGTTTAATAAAATTAGCTACAGTTTTAGGTGCGTCTTCTTCGTAAAACTTAACTTTCATTACTCCTTTTTGAGTATGTATCTCTGCTATTTGCATATTCTTTAAATGTTTAATTTCTAGTGAATGGTTCTCATTAATTTATTGAATCTTATCTTTCCATCGAAGAGGGGTTTATTCTTATCCAGTGATAGCCATACGAAAACGGCTTTCCCTACAATATGATCAGAAGGCACAAATCCCCAATATCGTGAGTCGGCTGAATTGTGTCTATTATCACCCATCATCCAGTAATAATCAAGTTTAAATGTGTATTCAGTGGCTGGTTTCCCATTTATTAAGATCTTTTCATCTGATACATCCAAATCATTCAACTCATAGGCTTTTATTATACGTTCGTAAAGAACAATATTCTTGCTGTTCAATTTTACAGTAACCCCTGCTTTTGGTATAACCAGTGGCCCATAGTTGTCAACATTCCACGAATAAGCTGAATCAAATGGGAAGGTATAATATTGCCAGAAACCCTTAGGTTGAATTATTTTCTTGACTCCAACAACATTAGCAAATCCCTTTAGCTTTTCGGCGGCTTCATTTGTGAGGGTAATTTCATATTCATCCTGTTGAGCCATGAGTACTTGTTCGGTAACGCCAAGTTTATCAAGGGCTTTTGGATTAATTCTTGATCCATCGGTTCTGACTAAGTACTTAAACTGGGCATCCACCGGAAGTTTGGCTGGTTTGCCGTTTATATATACCACTTGGTCAATAATCTGCAATGTGTCACCCGGCAATGCAATACATCTTTTAATATAGTTTTCCCTTTTATCAACTGGACGTGCAACAACATCGCCGAAATTTGTCTTGTCATTCCACACTCTCATCCTGCCATAATCTCTCTCAAGGGCGTAATAGCTCTGATTCTGTACTTTCAATGCAACAGTATCACCATCCGGATAATTAAAAACAACCACATCATTATTTTTAATGTTTGTTAAACCGGGGAAGCGATAATATGGCCATTTGATCCATTCAAGGTATGACTTGGTAAATTGGGTCAATGGCATGGTATGATGAACGAATGGAAATGATAAAGGTGTATTTGGCAATTTCGGTCCATAGCTTAATTTGCTCACGAATAAGAAATCGCCTACAAGGAGTGATTTTTCCATCGAAGAGGTTGGTATGGTGTATGCTTCAACCATGAACATCCTGATAATAGTAGCTGCTATTACAGCAAAAATGATTGCATCAACCCACTCACGTGTTGCAGTTTTCTTACGGGGCACTCTGACTGCCGGTTCCAGATATTCTGCCTGCTTGGTTATGCTGAGCCACGGCAAATATGCATAAGGAAACAATACAGCAATTGCTTGTTCACCAAGAGAAAATTTATTGTAACACTTCAATGTTTCAACAATCAACAACATTACGACAAATGCATTGATAAATGGGATAAGCAGGAATATGTACCACCATAACGGTTTATTCACAATCTTGAGCCAGATATAGTAATTTAAAAATGGGATAGCTGACTTCCATCCTGCATAAGAGGCTGTTTCAAAAATTTTCCAAAGTAAGATTGGAAAAAATACTATCAGAATTAAAAGTATAAGTGTAAGTGACATGCGGTTATATTTAATTTTTTCCTATTGAAAAGGAATTGTTTGCAAATTTAGTTTAAATTCCTAATTACTTGGCTTCCCTCAGTAGGTCACTCATTCCAAAAACTCCTCTTCGTCCTTTAATCCATTCAGCGGCTAAAACAGCTCCCAAAGCAAAGCCTTTTCTGCTATGTGCAATATGTTCAATCTTAATAGAATCAATCTCAGAATTCCATGTAATTTTATGAGTACCTGGAACTTCGCCAATTCTCACACTAGTAATTCCAATTTTTGAATCGCCATCTTCTCCCAGTGCCCAGGAATCATAGCGGTCACACTCTTGAATTATGGCTTCAGCCAGTGTAATGGCTGTTCCGCTAGGTGAATCCTTTTTGAGAATATGATGTATTTCTTCAATACTGACATCATATGAGTTTAATGAACACAAAAATGAAGCCAACTTTCTATTTATCTCAAAAAATATATTCATTCCAAGGCTGAAATTTGATGAATAGAAGAATGTCTTGCATTCATTTGATGCTCTTTTTTTTGCTTCAAGCATTTTCTCATTCCATCCTGTGGTGCCTGATACTATGGGGATATTAAGGTCAAAGCATCGGTTAACGATAGCTGTAGCAGTTTCAGGAGTACTGAAATTGATTGCAACATCACATACCGGTATTGGGTTTATTTGCCAGTCGGTTTCGTTATTGAATGTAGCAACTATTGTATGGCCCCTTTCCAGAGCTATTGTTTCAATTTCATGGCCCATTCTGCCATATCCTGCTATTATTATGTTCATTAACTAATAATTCAAAAGTTCATACATAATTTGATGCCACCTGTTCCAATTGGATGTTGAGGGGTTCTTAAGATGATAGGTTGAACATTCAAGCTGAGGTTTTCGGATACGTCATAATCAAAAAAATGTGCATCAA
>JAEYXG010000068.1 GCA_023428585.1 Bacteroidota bacterium | reverse complement strand
CAATAATACTACTCTCAACAATTAGAACAAAATGGATAAAATACTCCTCGTTATAAAACGTGAATATCTGTCGAGAGTGCAGAAAAAGTCATTTATCATAATGACCATACTGGGACCGATACTTATGGCAGCCCTTTTTATAGTGCCGGTTCTATTGACCCAGTTGTCTGATGAGACAAAGAAAATACTGATACTTGATGAAACAGGCTGGTTTCTTAAGAAATTTGAAAACTCTGACCGTTTCGTATTCGAAAACGTATATACAGATCTTGAAACTGCAAAGAAGTCTTTGACAGAGCAGGAAGGATATGCCTTGCTGTATATTCCCCGCCCTGATGTTGCCACACCTTCTTCTGCAATTATTTACAGCAGAAAGCAGGTAAGCGTTGATTTGAAGAGTCATATCAATAACGTTTTGACCAAGGAGGTGGAACACCAGAAGCTAAGTGCCGAAATCTACAAGGAGATCAGCAAGAATAATCCCGGTGCTCTTGACATACACGGCGATTCATTGACACCCGAAAGCATCAAGAGCGGGGAGATCTTCAAAAACATTAAAACCGACATCAATATCACTTCCATACAGATAAAGGATGAAGGAAAGGAACAAAAGAGCTTTGCTGAAGCCAGCATGGGAGTTGGCATGTTTGCCGGCATTCTTATATACTTCTTCATCTTCCTGTTTGGATCACAGGTAATGCGCGGTGTAATTGAAGAAAAGACTAGCAGAATAGTAGAAGTAATAGTTTCATCCGTCAAGCCTTTTCAGCTTATGATGGGTAAAATTGTTGGAGTGGCACTGGTAGGTTTGACACAATTCCTTTTATGGGTTGTACTTACATTATTGATAGTTACCGTTTTCCAGGCTTCCATGCCCGATACCCTAAAAAAAACACAGGAAACTGAGGTTTTCAGTCAGGGAAATAGAATACCTGCCGGAATGGAAAACATTCAAATGCCTGAAGAAGAATCAGCTCCCCAAGGAATGATGTCAATAGTGACGGAAGCTCTGGGAACCATCAACTATGGCGTAATGATATTCTCATTCCTCTTTTACTTCCTTGCCGGATATCTGCTTTATGGTGCAATGTTTGCTGCCATTGGTGCTGCCGTTGATAATGAAACCGATACACAGCAGTTCATGATGCCTGTAACCGTACCATTGATTCTTGCCATTGTGGTTGCACAGTTTGTTATAAATAATCCCGAAGGGCCCATTGCCTTCTGGTTTTCAATCATTCCATTTACTTCACCCATCATAATGATGGTTAGATTACCCTTTGGTGTACCCTATTGGGAACTCGCCCTATCAATGGCATTGCTTACCGTTTCCTTTATCGTTGCCGTATGGATGGCAGGACGAATATACAGAACCGGCATACTGATGTATGGCAAGAAAGTCACTTACGGAGAATTGTGGAAATGGTTGTTTTATAAGGCTTAAAATCAGTAAGCACAGTTTAATTCAATAATCGTATTAAATTCATCATTGATATTCAACATTTATCATTTTTGAAATGAGTAATTTTAATTTTTAAATTACTGACCAAAAGAATACGGCATTTAATACGAATAAACATCAGAACAGACAGAATATGGCAAGAATACTGGTAATTGATGATGAGCGTAGCATACGGAGCACACTTAGGGAAATACTGGAATACGAAGGTTATCAGATAGATGAAGCCCCTGATGGGCCTACTGCCCTTCAACTGGCTTCAGATGAGAAATATGATGTAATCTTATGTGACATAAAAATGCCACAGATGGATGGCATGGAAGTTCTTGATAAGCTGCTGTCATTGTATGACACCCCTGTTGTTATGATTTCGGGACATGGTAATATTGAAACAGCAGTTGAAACCATAAAACGTGGGGCCTATGATTACATCTCCAAGCCACTTGACCTGAACAGGTTGCTCATTACCATCAGGAATGCCATGGAGAAATCAAGTCTGGTAAAAGAAACAAGAGTACTAAAACGCAAAGTCAGCAAAACATACGAGATGATTGGCGAATCAGCTCCCATGCAGCAGATACGCAACATGATAGAAAGGGTTGCTCCTACAGATGCCAGAGTGCTTATTACAGGAAGTAACGGCACCGGTAAGGAATTGGTTGCCCGCTGGCTTCATGAGTTGAGTAATAGAGCTTCCGGACCGTTTGTTGAGGTCAATTGCGCCGCCATTCCGGGCGAACTTATTGAAAGCGTGCTCTTTGGTCATGAGAAAGGCTCCTTTACTTCAGCTATCAAACAACGAAAAGGTGATTTTGAACAAGCTTCTGGCGGCACCTTGTTCCTTGATGAGATTGGTGATATGAGCTTGGCAGCCCAGGCAAAAGTACTGAGAGCCTTACAGGAGAATAAAATAATGCGCGTTGGTGGTGAAAAGGACATCCCCGTTGATGTGCGTGTAATTGCTGCAACCAATAAAGACCTTAAGGCAGAGATTGAAAACAAGAACTTCCGTGAGGACCTGTATCATCGCCTCAGTGTGATTGTAATACATGTGCCCACCCTCAATGAACGTCCTGATGATATCCCTTTGCTTGCCAAACACTTTATAACGGAAATATGTGAAGCAAACGGCAAGCCAACAATGACCTTTGAGGATCAGGCATTTGAACAACTTCAAAAGAAGAAATGGACAGGCAACATACGTGAACTGCGCAACGTGGTTGAACGCCTTGCTATACTCTGTGACAATGTCATCACTGCCGATGACGTTGTAAAGTACAGTTGATGCAGGCAATTCGGGGTTCCAACATGGCATATTTTTTGTATCTTTGCATTGATATACAATACTACGGGGCTGACCGGTTTTGACAGCAAGGGAGTGGTAATGTAAGCATGTCGGGTGTTGTGAGAGTGACCCGTAAATCCCAATTCACACAGCCAATAACTGGCAACGATTACAATTACGCGTTAGCCGCTTAATCAAGGATTAAGCCGCTTTCTGCTCTCCGGGAAGCTTCGCGTGACTGCGTTCCGGTAAGAGTATCACAAATGTCGCGATAAGATGGGTAGCGCTCTGATGCCTGTATGAAAATTCAAAGAGATAAGGTAACCGCAGGGCCGCTTTTTCCCAACGGTTATTCGAAAACCAATAGAAAGCTAAACATGTAGAAAGCACTATTGCTGCTTGTTTGGACGCGGGTTCGACTCCCGCCAGCTCCACAAAGTCCTTAAAAACTCTAGTTTTCAAGGTGTTTGAGAAAGTAAAAAGTTGGTTGATTTTGTCTGTTTTTGTCTGGAAGTTTTTTAGGCGTGGGGACGCAAAAAAACAAAAGCAAAATGAGACTCAAAATTGATTACACGATGCCCGGCCTGATCAGATCTTCTTCAGGTAAGCCTTTTGTAGAATTCAGATGCTTCTATCCAGCTAAAAATAAGGTAGAGCGTTTTCGAATTTATAAAGGCTTATCAAAGCTTTCAAGCGAACTACTAGAAGAG
>JAEYXG010000189.1 GCA_023428585.1 Bacteroidota bacterium | reverse complement strand
TTTTCCTGTTTTCATGTTTAATAAAAAATAAATAATGTGCAAATGTAGGGCTATAAAGCACCCGGATTACATAAAAACTAAAAAACATTGAAAAATGTTTAATGGAAGGCCATAAAAAGTGACTGATTATTAATGAAAAACGGGTTAATGTTGGCTATAAAAAAAGAAAAACCCTGCCGAAACAGGGTTAAAAAGTTTAACGAAATAACTATATCTCTTAGTTATGCAAGTTTAACCTTTACAGCGTTTAAGCCCTTCTTTCCTTCCTGAAGTTCAAATGTTACAGAATCGCCTTCATTAACGCGATCGATTAAACCTGTTGCGTGAACGAAATATTCTTTTCCACTCTCGTCGTCAAGAATAAAACCGTAACCCTTTGATTCATTGAAGAATTTAACTTTTCCTGTTTTCATAATCAATTAAAAAATTAAAAAATAAGCGCAAATGTAATTTATTTTCTTCATGAAAACACGCCGTGAGGAAAAAAGTTTATAAAAAAATTATATATAGCTAACTAAGTGAGTTTATTCGTTGTGTGATAAGTGCAATTTTCGACTCAGCATCTTCCTTTTTTTTCTGTTCAATATTTATCACTTCAGGCTTAGCATTAGCCATGAACCGCTCATTGCCCAGCTTCTTCATCACTGACTCAAGGAATCCCCGGGCATATGCCAGCTCCTTGTTCAGCTTTTCAAGTTCACCTTCAGTGTCAATATCACCGCTCATTGGAATGAAATATTCCACTCCTTCAACCAGAAAGCCTGCCGCTGTTGCCGGTTTCTCGGCCACGAAACTTATTTCACTTATGTTGCACAGTTTAGCTATCAGTTCATCAAAAGTATGCGCATATTTTTTCGGACCCCTGATAATTGATAACATGACAGCATCACGTTGTGGTATCTTCTTGGTTTTGCGTATGTTCCTTATCTCTTGTATTACCTGGCCCGCTATAGCAAACTCCTTCAGTATAACCTGATCAGCTTTCCCGTTAATCGGCATGCTACTTATCATGATGCTCTTGCCCGCATTTTCATCAATCAGCAGATGCCATATTTCTTCGGTGATGAATGGCATGAAAGGGTGTAATATATGCATCAGCTTATCAAACAAGGCAATGGTCTGTTCAAGGGTTACCCTGTCAATTGGTTGTTGATAGGCAGGCTTTATCATCTCAAGGTACCATGAACAGAAGTCGTCCCAAACAAGCTTATAAACATTCATGAGTGCCTCTGATAGTCTGTAGTTGGCAAAGTTGCTTTCCACTTCAGCCAGCACTTCATTCAACCGGGCTTCAAACCACTTGACGGCCACGCCTGCATAAGTGGGCTGCTCAATGGTGTTGTCAACCTCCCAACCTTTCACCAGCCTTAAGGCATTCCATATCTTGTTGCTGAAATTACGGCCCTGTTCACACAGGCTTTCATCAAACGGCAAATCATTGCCGGCGGGCGAGGTAAGTAACATTCCCACCCTCACTCCATCGGCGCCAAACTTGTTAATCAGTTCAATGGGATCAGGAGAGTTGCCCAGAGATTTCGACATTTTCCTACCCAGCTTATCTCGAACAATACCAGTAAGGTACACATTCCTGAATGGGATTTCATTACGGTACTCCAGTCCTGCCATAATCATGCGGGCCACCCAGAAGAACAATATCTCAGGGGCTGTGATCAAATCGTTCGTTGGATAGTAATACTTTATATCGGCATTATCAGGATTACGAATCCCATCAAAGACAGATATCGGCCACAACCATGAGGAGAACCATGTGTCGAGCACGTCCTCATCCTGATGAAGATCACCAGCCTGCAGATCATTGTTTCCTGACAATTGCCTGGCCTGTTCTAAAGCCTTTTCATCGCTTTTTGCAACAATAATGGTTCCATCAGGCAGATAATAAGCTGGTATGCGCTGCCCCCACCATAGTTGGCGGCTTATGCACCAGTCACGCACATTCTCCATCCAGTGGCGGTAAGTATTCTTGAACTTCTCAGGGTGGAAGCTTATGGTGTAATTCATCACCACCTCAAGTGCCTTGGGTGCCATGCTTTCCATCTTCATGAACCACTGCATCGACAGTTTGGGCTCAATCACAGCGTTAGTGCGCTCTGACCTACCTACCTTGTTCACATACTGCTCCACCTTCACCACATGACCTTTAGCTTCCAGCTCCTCCATTATAAGCTTGCGCACCTCAAAACGGTCCTTCCCCACATAGAGTATAGCTTTCTCGCTCAGCGTACCATTGTCGTTGAAAATGTCAACCGACTCTAACTTGTGCTTCAATCCAATGTTATAGTCATTAATATCGTGTGCGGGAGTAATCTTCAAACAACCGGTTCCAAATTCACGGTCCACGTATTCATCCTGAATCAGGGGTATGGAACGACCAATCAGGGGTACCAGCACCCTCTTCCCTGCCAGGTGTCTGAAGCGGTCATCTTCTGGATGAAAACAAACTGCAGTATCTCCAAGTATAGTCTCCGGACGAGTAGTGGCAATGGTAACCCACTCATCATCCTCCCCCTCCACTTTATAGCGCAGGTAGTAGAGTTTCGACTGCTCCTCCGTATATATAACCTCCTCATCTGAAACGGCAGTAAGAGCCGAGGGGTCCCAGTTAACCATACGTACTCCACGGTATATCAATCCTTTATTGTAGAGATCCACAAAAACGTCAATAACCGACTCATACATCGCCGGGTCCATAGTAAACTGTGTACGCTCCCAGTCGCATGAAGCGCCCAGTTTCTTAAGCTGTTCAAGAATAATGCCCCCATGCTTTTCCTTCCATTCCCAGGCATGGTTCAGAAACTCCTCGCGGGTAAGACTACTCTTTTCAATTCCCTGTGCCTTCAGCTTTGCCACCACCTTAGCTTCCGTAGCAATGGAAGCATGGTCAGTACCCGGCAGCCAACAGGCATTTTTACCCTGCATCCGTGCACGGCGCACCAATACATCCTGAATGGTATTATTGAGCATGTGCCCCATGTGCAAGACACCGGTAACATTGGGCGGCGGGATCACAATCACATAAGGCTCACGCTCATCAGGAACCGAACGGAACAACTTATTATCAAGCCAATACTTGTACCACTTATCTTCAATACCTTTAGGATCGTACTTTGCAGGAATTTCCATGAGTTAACTTATAAAATTTGAGAGTGCAAAATTAGTAAAAATGCTGAAGAATTTTCCATCTGAACCATGTGCCCTTCAAACTGTTTATTGCTGCAGAATTTTAAAACCCTGTATCATTAAATAATCAAGAATAATGCTCCTATATTTCATCGTTATCACGATTGGTTTTGCTCTATTAATCAAAGGTGCCGACTGGCTTGTAACCGGTTCTACTTCATTGGCCAAAAAGCATAATATCTCTGACCTTGTAATTGGGCTGACCATTGTATCC
>JAEYXG010000113.1 GCA_023428585.1 Bacteroidota bacterium | reverse complement strand
ATACCTACAAGATCATGAAACCAGAGTTTGATATGGCTCCACCAAACATGATTGGTCTGCAGATGAACATTCCGGTTTTCTCCAGTGGATTAAGAACAGCACAAACAAAGCAGGCTTTCATTGATCTGAAATCCATTCAGAATAACAGGGATTTGGTGAGGGATCAATTGCTAATTCAGGATAAGCAGCTTAGGTTCAATCTTATCAATGCCATTGAAACAATGAATAATCAGAAAGCCAATATTGAAGTTTCAAGACGTGTTTACAGCAGCCTTAAACTAAAATATGAGCAAGGCCTTATTTCAGGACTTGATTTAATAACTGCCGACAACAATTATCTGAAAGCAGAAACTGATTATATAAGTGCGGCAATGCAATTATTGGATGCCAGGCTTCAACTTGAAAAAATGTACACAACAACCAATTAACAAACATAAACCATTCTTGCAAAATGAAAAAACTAATTTATACCGCATTAATCCTGGCAATTTCAGTTGCTTCCTGCAAACAGGGAGAAAAAGAAGTTACAGCAACTGCATCAGAGCAAAAAACTGAATCAGTCAGGGTATTACAACTTATGCCACAAACTATATCACATACGGTTGAATATCAAGCCACATTACAACCATTTGAAGAGATTCATCTGGCGCCTGCCACTCCCGGAAGGATAGATCAAATAAATGTAGAAGTCGGCGACAGAATCACAAAGGGAGCTTTGCTTGTGCAAATGGATCGCACCCAACTACATCAGGCTGAAGTACAATTGAAGAATTTAAGCACTGATTTCAAACGGCTTGATACTCTTCAAAAGGTGGGTAGCATTGCCCAGCAACAGTACGATCAACTGAAGACTCAATATGAGATTGCTCAGTCGAATGTTGACTTCCTTCGTCAAAATACAAGATTATTGGCCCCATTTAACGGAATAGTATCAGGCAAATATTTTGAAGAAGGAGAGATGTATTCTTCAGTGCCCAACACCGCTGCAGGAAAAGCAGCTATTCTATCATTGGTTCAGATCAATAAATTGAAAGCTTTAGTAGCTGTTTCCGAAAACTACTACCCAATTATTAAAGTTGGAATGCAGACTACGGTAACCAGCGATATTTATCCCGATAAAACATTCATTGGTAAGATTACACTAGTGCATCCTACCGTTAATCCTGCAAGCCGCACATTTGAAATTGAAGTCACCATTGATAACAATGCAGGATTATTGCGTCCGGGTATGTTCAGTAGGGTAACCTTTAGTCCGGGTGAATCAGAAGCAATAGTACTTCCGGCATTGGCAGTTCTTAAAATGCAAGGTTCTAATGAACGGTATTTATTTTTAGAGAAGGATGGGATAGCCAAACGCGTTTCAGTAAAAATTGGACAGCGTTTTGACGACAATGTAGAAGTGATTTCTGATCAATTGAAAGCCGGAGATCACGTAATTATTAGTGGGCAGGCACGACTACTTGATGGAATGAAGGTAGCAGTGGTAAAATAAGGTTAACAATAAAATAAAAACATAACAACTCATGAGTATATATAAAAGCGCGGTCAACAAACCAATTACCGTTATCATGATCTTTGTTGCCATTGTGGTGGTTGGAATCTATGCGCTGATGAAAATGCCGGTTGACCTTTATCCGGAAATTGAACCGCCGATTATCTCAGTCATGACCATATACCCTGGAGCTAATGCTGCAGATGTTGAGACAAACATTACCAAACCATTGGAGGATTCATTCAACTCAGTTGATAATTTGGATGAAATTACTTCAACCTCAACTGATAACCTGTCGGTAATTACGCTTCAGTTTGAATGGGAATCAAACCTGGATGAAGCTGCAAACGACATTAGAAATGTGATCGATATGGCAATTGACGGTTTGCCTGAAGGAACCGAAAGGCCTACAATCTTTAAGTTCAGCACCAATATGATGCCCATACTTTTTTATGCTGTTACAGCAGATGAAAGTTACATGGGGCTTGAAAAACTGATTGATGAGAAAATTGTAAATCCACTAAACAGGGTAGATGGCGTAGGTTCCATCTCAATGATCGGTGCTCCGCAAAGGGTGATATATGTTGATGCTGATCCTACCAAGCTTGACGCTTACAATATGACCGTTGAACAGATTGGCAACCTCATCACTTCTGAAAACCTCAACATGCCTTCAGGCAATGTAAAGATGGGTTTGATGGACTATCAGCTTCGCATACAGGGGGAATTCAAAGACAGTGAGCGGATTGAGAACCTGGTTATAGGTAACTATGGCGGCAATTCCATTTATTTGAGGGATGTTGCCACAGTTAAAGATTCCTTGAAAGATGTTTCAATTGAGGAGAAAATCAATGGAAAATCAGGGCTCAGGATGTTCGTAATGAAACAATCAGGTGCCAATACAGTCAAGGTAGCCAAAGAGGTAAATGAAAATCTTGAAAAACTGATAAAAGATTTACCGCCTGATGTAAAGGTGGAACAAATATTTGACTCGTCAGATTTCATAAAGGGATCAATCAACAACCTTTCGGAAACCCTTATGTGGGCCTTCCTGTTTGTTATACTTGTGGTTATAATGTTCCTGGGGCGCTGGCGGGCTACATTTATAATTGTACTTACCATACCCATTTCACTGATATCTGCATTCATCTACTTGTTTGCAACAGGGAATTCCATCAACATCATTTCACTTACTTCACTTTCCATTGCAATTGGAATGGTGGTGGATGATGCCATTGTGGTATTGGAAAATATCACACGGCATATTGAAAGAGGAAGCAGTCCGCGGGAGGCAGCTATCTATGCAACCAATGAGGTGTGGCTTGCTGTAGTAATCACTACATTGGTTATTGTAGCAGTATTTATGCCACTTACCCTGGTTTCAGGAATGACAGGTGTAATGTTCAATCAATTGGGATGGATTGTATCAATCACAATTGTTTCATCTACACTCGCAGCAATTACACTCACTCCCATGCTCTCAGCCAGACTTCTAGGATTGAAAAAACTGACTAAAAATGAAAAATGGTACAGTCATTCAAGAACCATTGAGCCGGTACTGAATAAACTTGATGCCATTTATGTTAAATCATTGCGCTGGGGATTATATCACAAAAGAATAATTGTGGCATCAAGCATTGCAATATTTATTCTTTCAATGATGCTCTTCAAGTTTATAGGTACTGATTTCATGCCTGAAAGCGATGAAAGCAGGATTACAGCAGCAATTGAACTACAAACAGGCACCAGGGTTGAGGAGACTGTAAAGGTAACACGAAAGCTTGAAGCAATAATCAAGGAACGTTACCCTGAGGTAACCATTATTTCTGCATCATCTGGTGCAGACGATGAAGGCAGTATGTTTTCATTGTTCTCAACTACCGGATCAAATGTTATTAATCTGATGATGCGATTAGAAGATCGTGACCAGCGTGAACGCTCAGTATTTGAGATAGCCTCTGATCTACGTGCACAACTGGCTGGTATTCCTGAAATAATAACTGCAAATGTTTCAACTTCAAGTCAGGGTTTTGGTGGAGCAACCAATACAGTTGATGTAGAAATTTATGGTTATGATTTTGATGTTACCAATGCATTGTCTGAAACACTCCGGCAAAAAATCTCGAATGTCAAGGGAGCAGCAGATGTAATGATAAGTCGCAAAAAGGATAAACCTGAACTGCAAATATCACTCGACAGGGACAAGATAGCGGCACATGGATTAAACAGTGCAATGGTTTCAACATTCATCCACAACAGGGTAAGCGGGATGGTAGCTTCACAATACAAAGAAGAAGGAGATGAATTTGATATCCGTGTTCGCCTAATGGAAGAATCTAGAAACTCAATCACCGACTTACAGGAAATTACCATTCCAACACCTGCCGGTCAAAAGATCAAATTAAAAGAGTTGGCAACAATACAGGAATACTGGGGGCCACCATCAATACAACATAAGCGTAAAGAACGATTGGTGACAGTATCAGCAAAAGCTGAAGGTGTAGCCTTGGGTGATCTGGCTACAGAAATAAATAAGGTAATCAAGGAAAC
>JAEYXG010000078.1 GCA_023428585.1 Bacteroidota bacterium | reverse complement strand
TTTGTCAGATGCTGAATGCTAAAACTGTACTGGAGATCGGAACTTATACCGGTTATTCATCCATATTTATGGCACGCGGTATGGCTGCTAATGGCAAGTTGCATACTATTGACAATAATCCTGAGGTAGCTGATTTAGTGGAAGAATTCATTGAACGTGCCGGCTTATCCAAAAAGATAATCACCTATCAGGGCAATGCTCTCGATGTAATACCACAAGTAATCATTCCCGGGATGGATGGGTACTTTGATATGGTTTTCATTGATGCGGACAAAGAAAACTACATTAATTACTATGAACTATGCATTGAGAAAGTAAGGCAGGGAGGCTTTATCATAGCCGATAATGTACTCTGGTATGGCAGGGTTTTCGACGAAAGCAGCTATGGTGATAAGGAAACTAAAGGAATTATTGCTTTTAATAAGCATGTTTTGAATGATCCAAGAGTGGAAAGCCTGTTATTACCTATACGTGATGGGTTGATGATGCTTAGAGTAAAGTGATTCAAGTGTGGAATATTATATCATTCATGGGTGAATCTGTATTGCTTGTGTTTCGACTGAAATAAAGTGGAGAGGTGAATAATTCACCGCAGCATAATTCGTCCTTCCCTTAATGAAGATGGTTTCCTTATTTGCCGCTTGTGATGATATTATTATTAATAAAGCATCCCGGCAGTCTTCGCTCCCTTCCTTATCATTTCATTTGTCAAAATACTTTTTTATCACCTGGTTGGAACGTCGTTTTTTTTTGGTTATTTTTATTCATGATTATGAAGATTAGAACTATGACAGAATTAATATACAATAATTTATAATTCGGCCAATGCCCTAAAAAAATTATCTGATAATATACAGAATATTACAACAAATATTTGCATTTTATATAAATGAATACTATATTGCGATGAATTAATCAAACCATATAGAAATGTTCATTAAAAGTTTTTTGGCACTGCTCT
Source organism: Bacteroidota bacterium (assembly GCA_023428585.1). GTDB lineage: Bacteria > Bacteroidota > Bacteroidia > Bacteroidales > Lentimicrobiaceae > Lentimicrobium. Next base: position 1,995 of record JAEYXG010000078.1, on the reverse strand, counting down.
TTTTAATTTGTGTTTCAGCAGTTAAATCGTTTTCTCAGGATTATTTTGTAGAAATCCCTTTTCCTGACAGCACAACAATTACAGACCTGGCAGTAAATCAGCAGGGAGATATTTTTGTAAGTGCAAATAAATGGTCCGGAAATGTTTTAAAAGCCATCTATAAATCCTCAGATGAAGGATTAACTTGGAGTATTGCATATGATTTTGATGATATCACAGCTAGAGCTGTAAAAATAAATAGTCAGGGAACTATCTACGCCTTGGGTGAGTATGATTTGATTGAACCAACACTTATAAAATCGATTGATAATGGTCAAACTTGGACAACAAGCTATGTTCCAGTAGATCTTTCTACAATAAACGATAAATTATTCTTTAATGGAAATGATACTCTTTTCATTTCACAAATCGGACCTCAATGTATATTTTTACTGAGATCAATCGATGCCGGCTCTTCTTGGGATACAATTTTTGCAACTTATGGACACTCAACCGAAACAATAAGTTCTTTAGCAACCAAAGGAAATACCTTATATGTCGGGCTAACGGGGTTCTTTGAAGAAACGGGTGGTGTTTTCAGATCCTATGACAATGGTTTAACATGGGATTATGTTGGTCTTTTTTCTAATATGGTAAGTGATCTAAGCTTTAATTCAAATGGTGATCTTTTTATTACTTCTGAGGGTGGAAATGGTAACGGTGGTCTCTACGCAATATATGCTGGGACTGACACTATTGAGCGAGTTTTACCGAGTCCTGCTCTCACAAGTATTGTAATAAATAGCGGTGACGATATATTTGCAGGGTATTTTTATTTATGCAGGGTATATCATTCTTCTGATAATGGAAATACATATGAATCAATTATATCAGGATTGCCTTCTTTTGGATCCGTAAATGATCTATTTATTGACTCAGAACATTTTCTTTATGCAATTACTTCAAACTCTAGAGAAATTTATAGAAGTATTGAATCTACAATTACTTCAATAAAACCAACCAAGGCTTATAAATTATTGGTATTTCCAAATCCTTGTTATGACCAAATCACCGGATTCATCCCGGATGCACAAAATGGTGAACACGTCTATATGGTATATGACCAATCTGGCAGTTTACTGATTGAAGGATCAGTTGAAATAAATGATTACAGATTTACTTTGGATTTGTTTTACCTACCTAAGGGTATTTACTATTTACAAATTTATTCATCTCGAACTTATGCTGTACAGATAGTCAAATTGTAATTAAGGTCCCATCAATTGTAAGGTTAATCCAACCTCTTATTTGAAACTGAAAAGTTGACAAACCTCTTAAATTAATGGAGGTTTTTGATTAGCCATAACTGTTTCCGTTCTCATCGTGCACCGGCACATAAGCTTCATTATTCTTAAGTTTCAAGGCATTTTGAAGTAATTCTGACCCACACTCATTTTATCCAGATTAAGTCAGGTAAAAAAGATACCTGACATTTATGCTGTTGGAGATGTAGCCTAGATAGAAACACCAAAAAGGAACAATGGCCATCCTTGGTAAAATATTTGCATTTTATATAAATGAATCCTATATTGCGATGAATTTGTAACCACATCATTTAGCAATGTTCATTAAAACTTTTTTGGCACTGCTCGTTTTAATTTGTGTTTTAGCAGTTAAATCATTTTCACAGGATTATTTTGAACCAATTTATTTACCCGATAGCCTGGATGTTTACGATTTGGCGGTAAATGAGCAAAATGATTTATTCGTAACAGTTCATTCTATTTATACGAACAATAGTTGGATTCTAAAATCATCAGATAATGGACAAACATGGCAAACAGTATATGAATATATTTTCGGCCCAGCAGGTGTAATTAAAATAAATTCAGAAGGAACAATATATGCTTTAGCTGAATATGACTGGCAAGAATCTTCACTCATTAAATCAATAGATAACGGACAAACATGGACATACCTTCATGTGCCAGCTGATAACAATTTTTCTAATAGTGG
>JAEYXG010000030.1 GCA_023428585.1 Bacteroidota bacterium | reverse complement strand
ACAGTCTCAAGGTAATCCTGTGCATCGTCTGATAAATCAGAGAATCCAACACGCCTGTTCACACCCTCGCCTCCGGGAAAGTCATCCCTGTTATTGAAAGGCATATCAGGGTTAAACATATCATATACCCATGCGGTAAGGTCAGCGCCTGCAAAGTCGCGCTCCATAGGGTTTTTGCTTTCGTCAGGAGGGGCGAGGACTTTTACTGAATCACTCTTCTCACTGGCTGAGAAGTTAAAGTAATCATAGATATAGTATGCATTATAAAGCAACAGGGCATTTTTGTAATGACTGCGTTGGTTATAGAAATCCCTGATTGAAATTTGCCGGCTTAGGTTGGCTTCATACTGCACCCCACTGGTATAGGCATATAACAACTGAACCGGATCACGTCTTTTGAGGATGGAGAGAGTAGTATCTGACACACCGAAAACAGTACCATCCCAGCGTGTAAACAACCAATTTCCATTTTCTGATGCTATGTCAGCATTACCCAATACCGCCCTATGGTATTCTTCGTGTGCCCATACACCCAGTGGTATGGGCAGCTCACTGCCATACTTGGAAAATGCAAGCCCGAGCAGATATTTGAATGCATTGTTATAGAATTTATCACCGTACGGATCTTTGAAAAGTGTGTTGCCGGCTTCGTCAATACCCCAGAACCCGAGTTCATAAAAATCAGAAGAGAATTCAAGTGCCTGATCCATGGATGGATATTTATGCGGTAAATTGAAGTTCTCAGGCGCATCAAGAGATGGTACTACCAGCCGCAGCTTGTACCTTGTAGTATCCTGTGAATAACCATTGATGATGAGGAAAAGTGCCAAAATAGCAGTGAGTGTAATGGCTTTGGTCATTTTTACATGCTTTTGATATAGTTAATAATGATAGGTATTTATGTATGATATCAAAAACAACTACTGAACTTTAAAAAAGTTTGATGAAAAAATGAAAACAAAAAAGGCCGCCATAAAAGACAGCCTTTCAAGTCAACAAAATTGAAAAATCCTATAATTTCAGTGCCACCCCAATGGTCAACCAGGTAAAGCCGTAACCAATCTCGGCCATTGCAGCAAAGTTATCACTGAAATAATAACGTCCACCGGCATGCCATGCCAGGAACATACCGCTGCCAAGTGTTGAGTAGCCCAAAGTTGGAGTACCATCACCCGATTCAGTAAAGGAAATAGCTTCATAGCCCAGTGATAGCCCCGTATAGGTGTCCAGCTTCTCTACCAATGGATAGTGCAAACTGCCGCGGGCAGCAATAACCAGATCAGTATACTTGTACTTCCATGTATACCATTCGTACTTGTAGGAAGCATATCCAATGAAGCCCCCAACTCCAATAGAACCTACGTCCAATACGCCATCCACCACTCCTACTTCAAAAGAGGCCGAGAGTGGGATCATTGATGTCGAATAACCGGTGCCCCAACCGGTTGAACCCAAACCGAGACCAAGATTGAGCACTTTATCACCTTTGTTCATTAAATTCTCCTGTGCGGAGAGTTGTAATGCAATTACACCTACTAAGAGAGTAAACAAGAGTTTTTTCATCTGCTTTGTTTTTGTTTTACTATTGATATAAAGAATAAGATCAGGATTTTGTTCAGCAGCAATCAATATTTATTTTATTAGTATTGATTATTGTAATATGCCAATGTTAAATACCATTAAGGCAAGGTAACATATACTAATTCATTATCGTAATCATAAACGTTGCCCAAGGCACAAGTTTGGAAAGTTACATTGCTATGGCTCAATGTTATATATGACGAATACTGGAAACCATATCCCGTGCTGTTGCTGATCACTGAATTGCTGATTGTCAGTTTTGAATTATCCCACATGGCTATATTTGACCTCATATTCCATGTATCATAGCCGCCACCAGATATGTTGCAATAGCTGATAATATTATCTCTGCCTGAGTTCAAATAGATGCCTCCCCAATAACCGGCATCGCCCTCTAGGCCCTCCATTATAATGGGCTTCTGTGCAGTGCCAATGGCCGAAACTTTCCCCGATGGGTATATGTCAAAGATTGACTGGCTCTTGAACTTGATATTTACTCCCGCTTCAATCACAACATTGGAATTGGTGGCAAATCCGTTGACAAGGTATGGTATAGTTATTTCCTTGAAAATGCAATTTTGTTCCAGTTGGGGGCTATAGTTCACATTAACCATATTATTTGTATTTCCAATGAATGCATTATTTGCATTCAGATTCTGAAGATTCATCATATTGTCAGCATCAATAGGGAAGTTATCACAATCCCTGATGGTATTTCCATTAAATTCTGCCAAATTGCCTTCATAGATAAATAATCCGCTTTGGGCTGACCTGTCTATTATACTGTTTGCAATCTTAAGTTGAGCGTTGTCATTTATTATTACAGCTCCCACACTTCCCGAAGCACCGGCATTTATTATCTGTACAAAGTTCATCACATTGTCGGCCCTGTTTGAATTGTATTCTATTCCATACCATGCCCCCTTATTGTTATTATTCACTGGACCGGTAAGTATAATTGGCATTTCAAGTGTGCCCGACATTTTCAATCCTGCATTCGTGCCAACCTTTATGCCTGAATAGATATTTGCAAATACAATTTTTACTCCGGGTTCAATTGTCAATAGAGCATTCCCTTCAATATTTAACCATCCATCAATAATATAGTCAATTCCACTGCTTACATTTGGCAGGGTCCTGTTTTCAGATAATTCACCTGAAAGTACTTCAACCTGTGATCCTAAAGTTGTAATCGTAACTATGTACGTATTTACTGTAAGGTCTTCAGCTGTTACAGTATAAACAACAGGGTTTGTGAAGTCAACCGCGGTTCCCGGTATGGGTGAAACTGTAGCCTTGTCTGAACATGCAACTGTAGGAACCAGATTGGTTAGATTCGTGCCTTCGGGAAGGACTGCAGTTATGGTATGCATATTCTGGTCAATGGTTGCTGTAACAGCAGGGGTAAATGCATCAAATCTGAATCCAATGATCTGCTTGTCGGTTGATTTTGTGATATCAGGATCATCATCCTTTTTGTCACATGAAGCTAATGCTACTATCCCCAGTATTATAACTGAAAATAAATAAATAATTTTAGACTTGTTCTTCATAATAAATTATTGATTATTTAATCGTCAAAATTACAATGGTTACCATACTATTCAATCCACGAAAACGTGGATTTTATAGCAGTTTCAGACTTCCAATTGATATTTTAGTGAACTTCGCCTTTTCAATTGCGCATGAATACTATTTTAAGGCTGTTATGATTAAATTACTTATAGTTGAAGATTTCCCCATTCTGACTGAAGGCTTGATTCGCATCTTTAAAACAATTCCTGAAATTGAAATTATAGGCATTACCGATAATGCAAGGCAGTGTATACAGTTTCTGAAGAAATCCCAACCTGATGTAATTCTCCTTGACTTGATGTTATGCAGCACCGTAAGTATGAAAATGATTGAAGACATTAGACGGCTACGGCCAAATTCAGGGATACTGCTGCTTACCATCAATTTTATCCCAAATCTAATTAAAAACTTGAAAGACAGGGGTATAAATGGATGCCTTTTGAAGAACACTTGTCCCGACGAAATCATAAATGCCATCAGGGCCATAGCCAATGGCAAGACCTATTTTGGTGAGGAACTCAGAAATCCGGGTATAAATGGGGATTCAAAAACCAAATGCATATCACGGCGTGAAATGGAAGTCCTGAATATGATTGCTGAAGGTATGACTAACTATCAGATAGCAGATAAGCTGAATATCAGCCCTCTAACGGTTGATTCACATCGTAAGAACCTTATTATCAAATTAGGCGCAAAAAATACTGCATCACTTATCAAGCTTGCAATGGAGCAAGGGCATCTGTGATGTTTCCACAATATGGTAATTATCTATTCTATTGACAGTGGAGTGTGTGACTTATATCTTCTTTACATTTACGGCACTGAGCCCCTTAGGACTCCTTTCAACAACAAAGGTAACGGTATCACCTTCTTTAATAGTCCCCTCTATTGAGTTGATATGAACAAATAAACTTTCACCGCTAATGGAATCCTTGATGAATCCATAACCTTTTGATTCATTGAAGAAACTGACCTTACCGGTAGCCGGCACGTCTTCGTTTCTCGATACATTTTTATTCCTTACATCTATTTCAATATCTTCAGCCTTGACTACAGCCTTTTTCTGTGTCGGATCAGGTGGAGTTGATGTAATACGACCATATTCATCAACATAAGCTATCATATCATCAAGGTTGCTGCCATCACGAGATTCGGCCTGTCGTTCCAGTTTCTTTTGAGCCTTGTCCTTCTTCTTCTTAAGTTTCAGTTTTTCTTTTTCCTGCTTGTTTCTTGCTTGTTGCGATTTTGCCATTTTTAAGTGCTTGATTTACTAATTGGGTTCTCATATTTTGACCAAAAAACATGAAAATAAATTTTATCAAAGATACGAATAAAACTGATGTGCGTATAAACCAACATTGTAACCATTCAAGGGATATAAATGTTTACGGCAGTACACTCGTAATCACTATTTTTGCACTTTGATGAAACCGGCAATTCAACTTTATCTCGCACCTTTTCAAGGTATTACCTCCCACACTTTCCGCCGTGTGTATGCCCGTTATTTTCATAATGTAACCAAATACTACACCCCCTTCTTTGCCAAAATTGATCATGAAAGCCGCATTTCTGCACGTAAATCCAATGAATTGCAGCATCTTACCTCTTCCACTGCTGAAGTTGTACCGCAAATATTAAGCAAGGATGCTGCTGAAATCCTCAGATTTGCCAATATATGCGCATCACTGGGCTTTGAGGAACTCAACTGGAACCTGGGTTGTCCTTACCCGCAGGTGGCCGACAAGAAGCGTGGATCGGGCATGCTGCCTTTCCCCGATATGATAGACGCGATTCTGGATAAGGTAATGCCATCAATTCCAATTAGATTTTCTATTAAATGCAGGTTAGGTTATGCAACACCTGATGAGTTCTATGCCCTGATTCCATTGTTTAACGCTTACCCAATACACGAATTGACAGTACATCCCAGAGTTGGAAAACAACTCTACTCGGGCGAAACCAATAAGGAATTCCTTCTTCAGGTTTTACCACTTGTCAAAATCCCGTTTGTCTACAACGGCGATATTCTCACCGTTGATGACTTCAACCGTTTGGTATCAATGATGCCAAATATTGAAAGATGGATGATTGGCCGGGGTATATTGGGCAACCCATTTCTGTCAGATGAAATTTATAATTCAGATAATCTTTACAACAGGAAAGTTTACCTGCAAAAGTTTATGGATGAACTTTACTATGGTTACCGCAGTGATATGAGCGACCGGCTAACGCTGCTCAATGTGCTTAAAGAATACTGGGACTACCTTTTCACCTGGTTCGATAATCATGAGAAAGTTAAGAGAATCATTAAAAAAGTACGGACATTTGACGAGTATGAAGATGCGGTAAAGCGCATATTTGAGGAGTTTGACGAATCAAAACCAATGATCTTTCCTACTACTTCTCACCTTCCCACTCCCTGAAAAACTCATCAAGGAAATTTACCATGTACATGTGTCTCTCTTCTGCCATTTCACTTCCTGTTTGAGTATTCATAAGCCCTTTTAGCAACAACAGTTTCTCATAGAAATGGCCGATAGTGTGATTACCACCAACACGTGCTTCGTTTATTCCATCCCTGCTTAATTCAACAGTTTCATAAAGCGGTCTGTTTTTGAATCCCCCGTAGTTAAAGGCACGGGCAATACCAATGGCACCAAGGGCATCCAGCCTGTCAGCATCCTGCACTATCTTCAGCTCTTCTGATTCAACCTGGTTATGATTTCTTTGCTTTCTGAATGAGATGTTTTCTATAATCTCAATCACCCTTTCAATGGTTGATTCAGGCAATTCAAGTGATTTCATGAACTCACCGGCAATACGTGGCCCTATGGTTTCATCACCATTGTTGAATTTGGCGTCAGCAATATCGTGGAATAGGGCCCCCAGCTCAATTACCAATTTATTGCCCGCGCCTTCCGTGGCTGCAATATGCAAGGCATTCCTGCAAACCCTTTCTAT
>JAEYXG010000017.1 GCA_023428585.1 Bacteroidota bacterium | reverse complement strand
TCCTTGATGATATCAAAAACCTTGGTTATACCATGGCTTTCCGTGGAGGTTTGTCGTTCACCCTTAGTGATGTAATTGTTCCGGAAGTTAAGGAAACATTGGTTGCATCGGCCAATGAAGAGGTTGAAGAGGTAATGAATAACTACAATATGGGATTCATTACTAACAATGAGCGTTATAATCAGATTATTGATATCTGGACACATACTAACTCAAGGTTAACCTTCACATTGATGGAGAACCTTGCAAAAGACAAACAGGGATTCAATCCTGTATATATGATGCTTGATTCAGGTGCCCGTGGTTCCAAGGAGCAGATTCGTCAGCTTTCAGGAATGAGGGGTCTGATGGCTAAACCGCAAAAATCAGGCGCAACAGGAGGTGAGATCATTGAGAATCCAATTCTCTCAAACTTCAAGGAAGGACTATCCGTTCTTGAGTACTTCATCTCAACCCACGGTGCCCGTAAGGGTTTGGCTGATACCGCACTTAAGACTGCCGATGCCGGTTACCTTACACGTAGGTTGGTAGACGTTGCACAGGATGTGGTTATTACTGAACCCGACTGTGGAACACTCAGAGGTTTGACCACTACTGCCCTCAAGAAAAATGAAGAGGTTGTTGAAACCTTATATGATAGAATTCTGGGAAGAGTTTCATTACATGATATTTATCATCCTCAAACCGGTGAATTGATTGTTGGAGCCAGTGAAGAAATTACCGAGGAAATAGCCAAGGTTATTGAGGACTCACCTATTGAAGGTGTGGAGATTCGTTCTGTTTTAACCTGTGAATCAAAACAAGGGGTGTGTGCCAAGTGTTACGGACGTAACCTCGCAACCGCCCGTATGGTTCAAAAGGGTGAAGCTGTGGGTGTTATAGCAGCACAGTCTATTGGTGAACCAGGTACTCAGCTTACACTTCGTACATTCCACGTTGGGGGTATTGCTTCCAACCTGTCTACTGCTTCAAAAATTGAGGCAAAATACGATGGTATCCTCGAAATTGATGAACTACGTTTCGTTGAATACGAAAGTATTGACAACAGGAAATTCGATATCGTAATCGGTCGTTCTGCTGAAATGCGCATTGTTGACAAGAAAACCGGAATTGTTCTGGCATCCGCACACATTCCTTATGGTGCTAATCTATACTTCCGTCAAGGTACAATGCTTAAGAAAGGCGACTTGGTAAGTGACTGGGATCCATACAATGCTGTAATTCTGTCTGAAGTTCAAGGTAAGGTGGTATTTGATAATATTATTGAAGGCACAACTTACCGTGTGGAATCTGATGAACAGACCGGCTATCACGACAAGGTTATTATTGAAACCCGTCAAAAGGCCAAGAATCCTAGTATTCGCATTATTGGTTCTGACAATTCTGATCTAAGGGTATATGATATCCCTGTCGGTGCTCACATCGTAGTGGAAGAAGGCAAGAAAATCAAGGCCGGGGAAGTACTTGTTAAGATTCCACGTGCTATTGGAAAATCAGGTGACATTACCGGAGGACTTCCACGTGTAACTGAACTCTTTGAGGCCCGTAATCCATCTGATCCTGCCATCGTTGCTGAAATTGACGGCGTTGTATCTTTTGGCAAAAAACTTAAAAGAGGCAACCGTGAGGTTATAATCAGGTCAAAAACAGGTGAAGAGAAGAGTTATCTTATCCCTACATCCAAGCAGATACTTGCACAGGAAAACGACTATATCAAGGCAGGTACTCCGCTCTCTGAAGGAGCCATGACACCTAGTGATATTCTAGCTATCAAGGGCCCTATGAAAGTGCAGGAGTATATTGTTAATGAAATACAGGAAGTTTACCGTTTACAGGGCGTTAAGATCAACGACAAGCATTATGAGGTAATTGTTCGCCAAATGATGCGTAAGGTAGAAGTGGCTGATCCGGGTGATACCAAATTCCTCGAAGGCGAATTGGTCAATAAGATTGATTTCCACGATGAGAATGATAGTATTTATGGCAAGAAGGTAGTTGTTGATTCAGGTGATTCAACAGTGATGAAGTCAGGCCAGGTTGTAACTGCACGTAAACTCAGGGATGAAAACTCAATGCTGAAGCGCCGCGACAAGAAACTTGTTGAAGCACGCGATGCACAACCTGCAACTGCCAAGCAGATACTTCAAGGTATCACAAGGGCATCTCTGCAAACCAAGAGTTTCATCTCAGCCGCCTCCTTCCAGGAAACAACCAAAGTGCTTACAGTTGCAGCCATCAATGCCAAGAGTGATGAACTCCTTGGCTTGAAAGAAAATGTAATTGTAGGTCATTTGATTCCTGCTGGTACAGGTTTGCGGGAGTATGATGATCTTATTGTTGGTTCAAAGGAAGAATTTGAACGGTTGGAAGCTTCAAAAGTTGAAGAGTTCTAATAACTAAAATGAGAATTAATTTAATGGCAACAGAACCCCATGGGTTCTGTTGCTTTATAGTATTTTTTAATAACAGGAAATCATGAGTGATAACAAGCAAAATCAAATCAACATTGAATTAAGTGACGAAATGGCTGAAGGTATCTATTCCAACCTAGCAATCATTACCCACTCTAATGCCGAGTTCATCATTGACTTCGTGAAGATGATGCCTGGAGTACCTAAAGCTAAGGTCAAATCACGTATCATCTTGACTCCTCAACACGCTAAAAGATTAATGAATGCGCTGCGAGAAAATATTGCAAAGTTTGAATCAATTCATGGACCTATAAAAGAGAGTGAACCTACTCTTCCCTTTACTTTGGGAGGCCCAACCGCTCAAGCATAATTTAATATATGCATTGAAAACAGAGGGTCATTGCAAAAACAATGACCCTCTGTTTTAGGTTTATTTTATACCATGGATATTACCTGTTGTGCCTTTTTCCTTTCAACGGTTAATACTCATTTGGATTTGTAATTCCGCTATCATACAAGCCGAGAATCGTAGCGCCAAATATAACCAGGATAATAATTGCTAATACAATACCTATAACCATCAATACAAGAGTCGCTTTTGCCCAATTGGATTTTGATGCAGGGGCATTTGAACTGAAAGCCCAAACAAACAACATTATAAATCCAACCAACGGAATAGCTGATATAAGTAAAGTGATCAGCCAGTCACTAACTGATAGGATTTCTTTCCTGGTGGTGTCAATTTCTTCCATAATGGTCTTTGATTAGTGATAATGATTTTGATTGTTTCAGATGTCATGTAAAATTACTAATAATAATGTAAAATTGTTAATGCTTATTTTTGCACTAAAATATTAACCACTTTATGGAACTGCTTTCAATTTTTACGAGTGATTCACCTCTTTTTGCGTGGGTAATTCTGCCATTGTTGATATTCCTTGCCCGTATTGCCGATCAAACAATTGGCACAGTACGCTTGATATTCCTCTCTAAGGGTTATAAGCATCTTGCACCAATACTTGGTTTCTTTGAAGTGATTATTTGGCTAATAGCAGTGGGTCAAATAATGCAGCATCTTGATAATATATTGTGTTACATCGCTTATGGCGGCGGTTTTGCAATGGGCAATTATATTGGTATGACTATTGAAGAAAGGCTTTCCATTGGCAATGTCATGATCAGGATTATTCCAAAGAATAATACCCGGGAGCTCATTAGTTATCTTCGTGAAAACAACTATGGAGTTACTTCGGTGCCTGCAGAAGGGTCACAGGGCGTGGTTGATATTGTATTCACTATCATCAAGCGGAAGGATGTTGATCATGTAGTTTCAATCATCAACGATTTTAATCCAAATGCCTTCTATACCATTGAAGATATTAAATCCATAAAAGAGGGTATATTCAGGCAATCGAAAAGCAATTCCATTTTTGATCATCTAACTTTCCACGTCAAGAAAAATAAATAACATTACAGGATAATTCTTACGTGACTTAACTTTATAACTTTGCAGTATAAAATATTTTCCGGAATTGGGAATTAAGTGAAATCCATTGTACGGTATTGTGCCATCAAACCAAATATTGGCCGTATAAGCATTTAGTGAACGATTCCTTACAATGATAAATCATCTCATAATGAAAAGCAAGAAACTGGGTATCAACTCCCGAATGATTCACAGTGGTGAATTCGAAAACCAATTAGGCAGCGCCACTGTTCCTATTTACCAAACATCAACCTTCTTCTTTGAAAACGCAGAGCATGGAGCCCGCTGTTTCTCGGGAGAGGAGTCCGGTTATATTTATACCAGGATTGCCAATCCAACCGTAAATGCGCTGGAAACACTTGTTGCTGATCTTGAATCAGGAGTTAAGGGAATTGCCACAAGTTCAGGTATGGCGGCGGTAAATACCGTTTACATGGCACTTCTGAGTAAAGGCGACCATATGGTTAGTTCAGCTGCAGTATATGGGCCATCAAGAGTGGTTATGGAACAACATTGGTCGCGTTTTGGTGTAGAATCATCTTTTGTTGATACAAGTAATATAGATGAGATCAAGAAGGCTATCAAACCCAATACTAAGGTTCTTTATATTGAAACGCCGGCCAATCCAACTATGGATATTACTGATTTAAGGGCTTGTGTTGAAATTGCCCACGAAAAGGGAATCATTGTTGTGGTAGACAATACATTCTGCAGTCCTTATTTGCAGAGACCTCTCGAAATGGGTGTCGATGTGGTACTTCATTCCATGACAAAATTCCTCAACGGACATGCCGATATTGTAGCAGGAATGATAGTCACTGCCGATGCAACCTTAGGTGCAAAACTTAGGAGTATCATGGTCACCCTGGGCTGTAATATGGATCCTCATCAGGCCTATATGGTAATCAGGGGTATCAAGACATTGGGAATAAGAATAGAACGTTCACAGGCC
>JAEYXG010000350.1 GCA_023428585.1 Bacteroidota bacterium | reverse complement strand
CTTTCGACGGATGAATCGAAAACTGTTCCATCTAGCAATTTGCCGGTATAATGAACTTCAACAACATCCTCCGCAGTAGGATTTTCACCGGTTCCTTCATTAATTACCTTGTATTGCAATCCACTAGGCAATTCCAAAACTCCCGCCTCCTTTTTGTTTTCGTCCAGGAAGGCTAATCCTTTGGCTTTCTCAAAAGTAGCTTGTTGGGTTGCTTTCTGTTCCCTTTTTGCCATCATTTCCTGTTGGAATTTCATCATTAATTCTGATGTTTTTTCCTGATTTATGAGAGAGTCATTTCCGGCAATACCATTCTTGATTGCAGCAAAAAATACATCTGCATTAACCTCTATCTCATTAGTCTTTAAATTGTTCCCAATGTCATGACCAATAATGTAACTAATTGAATCAAGATGGTTTGCCAGTATTAGTGTAGATTCTTCCTTAGAAGATTTAGACACTTTTTTCTTTTTTTGTGCAGAAGCATCCATGCTAATCAATAAAGCTAATCCAAGGGCTAAAATGGTGAACGTGTTTTTCATAAACAATTTTTATAGTTTTAAGTGCAAAGATAAGTAATCAGTGTTTTATACTGGTGATTATATTACGAATTATGTTTAGTTGGTAGATTAAACAATCTTGATATTATCTTCAGGCAAAAGAGGTTGTCCTTTATACTTTAAAAATAGCTGAACTATAGCAATTACATCTTTCTGACAATAATTGACAATTCTATCTATGTCATTTTCATTCCAATAAACCGAACTTACATTACCACCTTGTAAATCATCCTTTGGCGAAGGAATGCCAAAGATTGAAGAAAGCAGTGCTAATGAAGTAAAGTGCTTATAATCACCAAATTTCCATAGTTCCATAGTATCCAAATGTCTGACATTCCAGGGCCTTGAACTTGCTATATCAAGTATTGCTGGTAATTTGATCCCGTTAATAAGCATACGACGGGCGATATAAGGAAAATCAAATTCTTTTCCATTGTGTGCGCATAGTAAAGAATCTTTCTTGGAATAACTTTTATTTAAAAGATCAACAAACTCACTCAGTAATTGCGATTCATTATCACCATAGAATGATTTGACTCTTAACTGATTATCATGAAGGAATGCAACTGAGATACAAATAATCTTACCGAATTCTGCATAAATTCCAGCACGCTCATACAATTTTGATGCGGTATCCATTTCCTCCCGAACAATATATTGAGCTTTATGATCCCAGAATTGCTTTAAATCTTCAGGCAATTCATCATAATTTCTGAATTGTGGCACTGTTTCTATGTCTAGAAACAAAACATTTTCATTTTGAATATTATTGAGCACGAATAATTAAATTTGTCCCTAAAGATATTAATATTTAGAGCTCAATTATCACATTTATTTTTTGCTTATACGGTATTATGTTGCTATGGCAACCACTTTATCACTAATAGGAATGCGAAAACCTAGACTTATATTGGCAGTAATTGTAACCATGGTTTGTTTTGGTTGTGATAAGAAGGAGGATATAGTCCCTGACCCTATAGTGGAATTCATAGAGCCTCATAACAATCAGGCCTACAATACATTTGATACTGTTATTGTCAATGCAAATATTGAACATGTGCAGAACATTAAAAGGCTAAGCATTTCAATTTATAGTAAAAGTCTTAAACCTTTAACACAGGAAAAAACAATTGAAATTCAACTAACCACTTACACCTTAAATACGTTCTTGATTCTGGACAATAAGTACATTGAAGAAGAACATAATTATTTGCTAATTAAAATAGAAGATCAGAAGAGGACATTTAATTTTTGGCAACCTATTATTATTCATCCATTAACCAGAGAATTAGAAAAGGTACTTGTTGTTACAGGCACGAATGAAAACAATACACTTAATATCACTGATCTATCAGGAGTTATTGAACAGAAAGGTTCTTGGGCTTCAGAATATATTGGTGGATATGCTGATTCTAGACATAGAATGTTCTATACATGTGGGAAGTTGATTGATGGAATAAGAGGTTATAACATAACCGAAACCCAGCCTTTATGGTATATTCCGGCAATCCCCATATCAACAATTCCTTATTATAATGCTTTTAGTGCATCTGAGGGAAAGGCTACTTCAGGTAATTCGAAAGGGGTTATTGAATCATATAATAATGATGGAATTAAAATATTCTCTTCCCAAAGAATAAATGGAGGAAGATTCACATCTATCATTCATCAAGACCGCTTTGTACTTGGTACATTTAAACCTTTTGTTGGGGATATTAAAACCATATTTGTATTTAATGACCCGGCAGGAAGTGTTTACTCCTCTTATCAATTTACAGGAGATGCTATACAAATGATTAATGGGAACAAGGATGAAGTTTTAATATTCATTAATGAGAATGGTATCATTAAAGCTTATAGTTATAATTTTATAGCAAATTCATTGGTATTCATTAAGGATATTACCTCAAGTGAAATAAAACAAATAATTGGAGATGCAGATAATGTTTTCCTGTCAACACCTGATGATATTTTATGGTATAGACCGGCAATTGGCAGTACTGTTAGATATGTTTCAGAAGCTGAGGTAAGTGCTTTAGCCTTTGATGGAATTAGCAATACATTGTTCTTTGCCAAGAGCAGCAAATTATACCTTACTAATTTACCATCTGCATTAATTCTGGATAGTATTGAATTCAATGCTCCCATAAAGGACATTAAGCTGTTGTATAATAAGTAATTGCACTATGACTACTGTTAAACTTTATAAGACTGAAGATGGGTCATTTACACTTTTCAATGAGGTAAAGAACGAGTACTATCATTCTATACATGGGGCGGTTCAAGAATCACAGCACGTTTTCATAAACGCCGGTTTAAAGTTTAAGCTAATTGACGAAAAATCTATTAATATTCTGGAAATTGGATTGGGAACAGGTTTAAATGTTCTGCTTACACTTATGCTCTTTGATTCAGTGAATTCAATCACAGATAACAATATATTAAAGTGTAAAATCAGTTACAGTGCAGTCGAGCCATATCCGTTGGATCAAAAGACTGCGAATAAATTGAATTATTGCGAATTTTTAGATGTTCTTCATTTTAAGGATATCTACAACCAAATACATAGTACACCTGATAGTCGCAAAATCCAATTAAATGAATTATTTGACTTTACGCGACATCTGATTCCTCTACAGGAGTTTAATATATTGGATTCAAAATTTGATTTAGTGTATTTTGATGCTTTCTCTCCTGAAGTTGAGCCCAGCCTTTGGACAGAGGCTATTTTTACTAAACTCAACTCAATTATGAAGCCAGAAGGAGTGCTGGTAACATACTGCAGTAAAGGAGCCGTTCGGCGGACAATGCAAGCTTGTAATTTTAAAACTGAACGACTCAAGGGCCCCCCCGGTAAACATGAAATGCTAAGAGCCATATCTATGACGAAATTCTCTTAGTGATTAAATTATCAATTACTAGATATAGATTTTTTGGACTGAGAGTTCTCCAGTTAATATTCTTTAATATTCCACCAAAATTCAAATAGTAATTTAAATGTCCTTGAATAAATTCATCCAAGACATGGTCTCTGAAGTTAACAAGAGTAATCCATCCGCTTTCGATTTCTTCGTACCACTCTTGATAGTAGGAATCATCATCTGCATGGAAATTGAGAACATTTTCACCAATGATAATATACTTGATTATCCCTTCACGTATCATTGGTTCTACTAAATTTCGCTTTAGATACATGATATCATTGTAAAGACAATCATTCCATTCTCCCAAAAGTTCAATTATAGCAAATCCTTCATCGTAATCAACATATAGTACTTTAGTATATAAGGTGGCCGATCCAATTTCATCCCAGCGTGGATGAATATAGTAGTTATAAATAACATTTGTGCATATCATTTCGCTGTAATCTCTTCCGTAAAATGGAGATCTTTCATCATCAGCTGAATTATACAGATCTTCCCATGAATAAAAAGGTTCGATATCGTGCATATCCTATAGTTGGCTTATACTAATGAAACGATGGATTACTTCGAATGTTATGACTAATACAATTCTTATTGACAAATTTCTGTACTAGAACATTTTTTCAAGAGTAAGCTTCATTAATGAAGTATAACGGGTGAGTTGCTGAAGCCTTCCTTTTCAGGGATAATTGATTTTGGTTGGAGTATATGTCTATGAATTAGCAACCAGAATCATTATAAACGGAACCATGGTCGATCATCTCCAAATATTCCCATTGGAATGGCCAGTAAAATTATCAATAAGGCAATGCTTGTCCATATTAACAATGTCTTTTGTCTAGCTGTATCGTTTGGTTTCCTTTTACTCAGAATATAGCC